>JAQVDB010000060.1 GCA_028698525.1 Clostridia bacterium | reverse complement strand
GGAGAAAGGAGTGCTGAAGCTAGATGAGTGTAAGCTTTAACCTAGCCAACAATACGGCAGTTATTACCGGTGGTGCAGGGATCTTATGCAGTGTCATGGCTAGAGAACTGGCCAACAAAGGTGTCAAAGTAGCTATATTGGATCTATTTGAGGATAAGGCACAGGCCATTGCAGATGAAATAATAGAGAATGGTGGAATGGCCATCGCTTGTAGGGCAGACGTGTTGAATCGGGAAAGTCTAGAGAAGGCTAAGGACTATGTGGTAGATAAATACGGTACTATTGATATCTTGATTAACGGAGCAGGTGGAAACAAAAAAGAAGCTACCACTGCAGAACAACTCAGTTTTTTCGATCTGGATCCAGAGGCTCTCAAGTGGGTTTTCGATTTAAATGTAATGGGAGCTGTATTGACGACACAGGTTTTTGGAGAATTATTTTTAGAATCAGGCAAGGGTTGTGTGATTAATATATCTTCTATGGCGGCCTATCATCCTTTGACTAAAACTATTGCCTACTCAGGTGCAAAAGCAGCTGTGAGTAATTTCACCCAATGGATGGCAGTGCATTTCAATCAAAATTACTCTACTGATATTCGCGTAAATGCTATTGCACCGGGATTTTTACTAACACAGCAGAATCGATTTCTCATGGTAGATGAAAACGGAAATCCTACCGAGAGAGGCAGAAAGGTATTAGATAAAACCCCCATGAGTCGATATGGAAAGCCGGAAGAGATTGCAGGACCGGTATTATGGCTTTGCTCAGATGCCGCTTCTTTTGTTAACGGTGCTGTTATTCCTATTGATGGTGGTTTTTCTGCCTACTGGGGAATATAGGAGGGAATGAAATGCAAAAACAAAAAATAATTTATCTTAAATATTTAAAAGAGTTCTGTGAACAGGCATTGATGAAAGAAGGAATGAAAGAAGAAAATGCGCAAATTACTGCCCAGGTCCTCAGTGAAACGGATGCTTACGGTATTCATACTCATGGAACTAAAAATCTTCACAATTATATCCGTAAAATGCGAGCCGGAGGTATAGATATCCACGCAAATCCTGAAATTTTATCAGAAGGTTCCGCCTATGCATTGATTGATGGAAATTCGGCTATCGGTATGGTTCCGGCTTATAAAGCGATGAAACTTGCTATTAAAAAGGCCCGAGATTGTGGTATTGCCTGTGCAGTAGTGCGAAACGGATCCCATTTTGGTGCAGCCGGTTATTATGCCAATATGGCGGCAAAAGAAAATATGATTGGTCTGGTGTTCAGTAATGTAGATGCCAATATGACGATACCCGGGGCAAAGGATAAGGTGATGGGGAATAATCCCATAGCTTACAGTGTACCAGCCGGATGCTATTCCCCAGTATTTCTGGATATCGCCATGAGTACGGTAGCATCTTTGAAAGTGATACAGGCCAGAAAGGATGGAAGATGTATACCTGATACTTGGATCACCGATGAAGACGGATTGCCTACCACTGATCCAAGTCATTATCCTGATGTAGGCGCCATGCAGCCGATGGCTGGACATAAAGGCTATGGAATTGCCCTTATGGTTGAGATACTAACCGGAGTATTATCCGGTGGTGGTATTATGAAACAAGTTCCTAGCTGGCTATTTTCCATGGAAAAGAAGAATAATGTTTCTCATATGTGTATAGTGATAGATATTTCTAAGTTTATGGATCCCGACCTTTTCAATAAACGAATGGAGTCTGTGGTGAAATACTTGCATTGTACGCCTAAAGCAAAGGGAACTGAAAGGATCTACTACCCAGGAGAAATGGAATGGGAGAGGTATGAAGAAGCTATGAATAAGGGCATCGTACTTCCCAAGGATGTTGAAGAGGCATTGATAGGATTGCAGGAAGAATCAGGGATTCCGATTAATTGGCAATAAAACAACATAAGCAGAAGATATGAGGTAATTGCCCAAAATAATAAATCTTGGGTTTTTTAAATATGACGTGAATTTTGCAAATATGTAAAATTCACGTTTTTAATTCATATTTAACATTTCGTAATAAATTCTTAAACAAGTTAACAATTTGGTAATAAATACATCTGTAAATTTATATAATTATTAGTTATACTATTGTTGTAGGCAATAAATTTTAATTGTTTGTCTTTTATAAAATATAATTTCATTAGAGTATTGTAATGGAAAGGGGATGTCTATGTACAAAAGAAAGGTCAGAATTTTTACAATAATCTGTATAATGCTGATTTTGCTGTTCAGCTCATTTTCTGCTACATATGCGCAACAACTAGGTTCTAGGATGCTTAAGTATGGAATGAGTGGAGAGGATGTAAAACAAGCCCAGGGAATGCTCAAGGATTTAAACTATTTTTTTGCAAACACTACTGGGTATTATGGAAATTTGACCAGAAATGCTATTATAAACTTCCAGAAAGATAATGGGTTGACTCCAGACGGGTTATTAGGCCCTAAGACTTATGCTTGTCTAAAGAACACACATAAAAGATACAAAGATTGTACCTACCTAACTTACAGTGATGTGCTTAAATATGGGCATAGGAGTGAACAAGTCAGGAGGCTTCAAGCCGCTCTGAAAAAGCTAAATTATTTTTCAGCAAATACTACCGGATACTATGGATGGATAACTCAACAATCTGTGATCAATTTTCAAAGGGATAAAGGGTTGTATGTAGACGGTATAGCAGGAAGAAATACAATAAATGCTATAAATAAGGCTTTTGTAGATTCCAAAAAATATTATACTGTTTTACCTGGGGATACTTTATGGAAGATATCCGTTAAATATAATACGAGTACAGATCAGCTTATGCAGTATAATAATCTAAAGAGCACAATGATATATCCGGGGCAGAGACTTTTGATTAGCCCATCATCCGGGTCAAGCGGAGATTCATCCAGCGGGGCCAAGCAGCCCTATATCACTTATCAAAACTATACTGTCAAATCTGGTGATACAGCCTGGAGCATCAGTATCGATAAAGGTATTCCCATGTATGAATTGATGAAGGCAAATAATTTAAATGAGAATTCATACTTATCGGTAGGTCAGACAATTAAGATACCTGTACACCATATACCTGTAAAGGCTACAGTTTCATCTAAACATGGTGAATATTTGGATTGGTGGACTGAAGCTCAGTATGTATGGACTATAGGCAAAGTTGCCGTAGTCGAGGATTTTTATACCGGAAAGACATGGAAGCTTAAAAGGACTATAGGTGCAAATCATGCAGATGTTGAGCCTTTGACAGCCAGTGATACTGCGATAATGAAACAGGTATGGGGAGGAAGCTGGAGTTGGACAATGAGACCTGTATTGATCCATGTGGACGGGAGGAAAATTGCTGCTTCTGCCGCAGCTATGCCACATGATGTCGATAATATAAAGGGTAACAATTTCAATGGACATATGGATGTGCATTTTAAAAACAGCACAAGGCATATGGATAATTCGACAGATCAAAGACATCAAGAAGCGGTGAAGATAGCTGCAGGAGTAAAATAAACCGGCAAAAAATTGCCGGTTTATTTTTTTGTAGCAATTAATACTGTTTTAAAAAACGGATACTAGGGTAAACATTAAATATAATTAAATTACGTTGCATTGTTGACATTTAAAGTAGATTATAATAAAATAATGATAACCCCCAGGGGGTATATTAAAATATCAAGACAGTGTATAATTTATATTTTTATGATATAAATATATGTGTTTCTAGCAACACTATAAATAAAAGATAATATTTCAATATATTGAAAGGAGAACTATTATGGCTGGGAAAAATGTAATTGAATTAACAGGTATCAATTTTGATGAAGAGGTAATAAATTCTGATCAACCGGTGTTAGTTGATTTTTGGGCTCCTTGGTGCGGACCTTGCAGAATGGTAGGACCGATAGTTGATGAGATTGCTGATCAATATGTAGGTAAAGCCAAAGTTGGAAAAGTAAATGTAGATGAGCAGAAGAATCTAGCTATGGAATATCAGGTTATGAGCATACCTACTTTAATTCTTTTTAAGGATGGTAAGCCGGTAAATAAAGCAGTGGGAGCACGACCTAAAAATTATCTTGAAGACATGATAAATCAGCAATTATAAAAAAATACCTCCAAGTAGATAGTCTATTTTTAATTAATTAGACTGTCTACTTTGGAAGTATCATATCAGATCAGCCTCTTTTTTATGTCTACATTGGAGCTTGTATAGAATAGATGTATGATTTAAGATATTCTTTAAGGTTTATTTATTTTTTTCTAAACTGCTATCATTAATAATATTATGAATCTTGTCATATGTATGGCCAACTCTCTCTAGGTGTTTTTCCATGTGCCGATATGCCTTATTTCCATTTCGGGATTTAATTGCTTCGTATTTCTCCCTGCTTTATGGATTGTTCCATCACATAGATGATGCTAAAGGTATTGCCCAGGAGATTATGAAATACATGGAAAAAACTAATGCTAAAAAATAAAGGAAAAAAAGCATTACTATAGAATATAACATAAAGAGTCATTTAACAGTTAATCTATAATGATATGTAGCATATACTTATAGTAGGAAGGGGAACCTGATTAAATTGAATAATATCTTTGTGAGCAGTTTTGATTCAATACTGGGGAAGTTGATGGTTTTTTCTAGTGATAAAGGCATTTGCAGGCTGGCTTTACCGGGTGAAGATATTATAAATATAAATAAATGGCTTAAAAAAAATTTTGGAAGTTATCATTTAAAGTATGACAATGAGCAACATGTTTCTATAAAGATGCAATTGCTTGAATATTTAAGAGGGCGGGTAAAAAAGTTTGATTGTGATTTTGACTTGAGAGGCACTCCATTTCAGTTAAAAGTTTGGAATTATCTGCGGGACATCAGTTATGGTTCTACCCTTTCATATAAACAGGTTGCATGGTATTTAGGACTGGATAACGGTCAAAGGGCGGTAGGAAACGCTATAGGCAAAAATCCGGTGCCTATAATCATACCCTGTCATAGGGTGATAAGGGAGAACGGTTCTATCGGAGGCTATGCAGGAGGAGAACGAATGAAGGAGAGACTTCTGGAATTGGAGGCAAGCTACAAATAGTTTATATTGCTGTGGTGAGTTCTGGTGGCTAGGGAAGTAGTTTCTACTATTTTGGAAAGATGTAAACAGTGTTATTCTTGTGTTAGGAATTGTCCAACCAAGGCGGTTAAAATAGAAAACGGACAGGCACGGGTGATGCAAGATCGCTGTATATATTGTGGTAATTGTGTAAAGATGTGTTCTCAAGATGCGAAAAAGATATTAAACAGCAAATTATCTGTTAAAAAAATTTTAAGGAGTGACAGCAAAGTATTTGCGATTGTCGCTCCTTCTTTTCCTGTGCAATTTCATAACAAAAAGGATTTAATTTATAGATTAAAGAAGATGGGTTTTTGGCAAGTGTGGGAAGTGGCCGTTGGTGCAGAATTGGTAGCACAAGAATACGAGAGGCTGGATTATCAAAACAACAGATATATAAGTTCTACCTGCCCGGCGATTGTTAACTTAATTCAAAAGCATTACCCTCATTTAATCAAGTATCTAGCACCGGTGCTTTCTCCCGCACAAGCTACGGCAAAACTGATAAGGCTTACTGTAAATTCAGATGACATAAAGATAGTATTTATAGGTCCTTGCGTAGCTAAAAAATGGGAGGCGGAAGAAGAGGGATATAAAGGATTAATAGACGAGGTGCTTACATTTGAAGAATGTGAAGAGTTGTTTTTAGAGTATGCTACAAACGATAAAGAAAATATACCTGATCAGGTATTTGATGGCCCTGCAGCTTCTCTAGGATATTTATTTCCTGTATCAGGAGGGTTGCTTAAAAATATAAATGTATACAACGATATATTATCTGAAGAACATGAAATAGTTGAGGGGATAAAACCATGCATTGAACTATTGGAATGTTTTGAAAAGACGCCTTACATAAAGCTAGCAGATTGCCTATTTTGTTCAGGATGCATCAGTGGTCCAAAAGTAAAAGATGATAGCAGCCTTTTGGAGAGAAAAGGTCAGATATTGGATTATATGAGAAGTATACCACTAGGAGAACAAGTCAAAGGCAAGTTATATATTATGGAATTACATATAGATTTGGACAGAGAATTTGCAGATATGCATAAACAGCTAGCTATTCCATCTGAGAAAGAGATAAATGAGATATTAAGGGAAACAGGTAAACAGGACATAAAAGACCAGTTAAATTGTGGTGCCTGTGGATATAGCTCCTGTAGAGAAAAGGCAATTGCAGTTTATCAGGGTATAGCAGAAAATCAGATGTGTTTGCCATATTTGCTATCACAGAAGAATTATCTGTTAAAATCATTAGAACAGAGACTGGATGCAGAAAAAAGGTTGACTGAGGAGTTAAAGGGCACTATCAATTCTTCTTTCGATGGTATATGTGTTACAGATGGAAACGGAAAGATATTGAAGATAAATGACGCTTTTGAGAAGATGATGGATAGGGGAAAAGATGAAATCGTTGGGAAGAATGTGAAGTTCTTGGAAGAAGCTAAGATTTTATACCCTTCAATCGGATTGATTATATTGAGGAGTAAAAAACCGGTAACTCTCATTCAGAGCATAAGAAATCAAAAAGAGGTGCTCGCCACCGGCAATCCTGTTTTTGATAGCAACGGGGTATTGTATAGGGTGATTATAAATATAAGGGATTATGAAGAGATAGAGCAATTTAGAAAGCAATACGACAGCATAATAAACAACAAAAATAAAAAAATCACATCTTATCTGGATACTATGAGGATAATATCCCATAGCAGGGAGTTTACATCTACTTTAGAATTGGCAAGAAGGGTGGCGAAAGTAGATTCTACTGTATTGATATTGGGTGAATCAGGAGCAGGAAAAGAGGTGGTGGCAAACTTTATATATAATTTAAGCGATAGGAAAGACAAACCTTTTATCAAGGTGAATTGTGCCAGCTTGCCTTCTTCTTTGATAGAATCGGAATTGTTCGGGTATGAAACCGGTGCTTTTACCGGTGCACACAGACATGGAAAACCGGGAATGTTTGAACTAGCCGATAAAGGCATTATATTCTTAGATGAAATAGGGGAATTGCCTTTATCACAACAGGTTAAGCTATTAAGAGTTATACAGGAAGGAGCTGTAATGAGGATAGGTGGAGTAAGCCCTATTGATATAGACGTGAGGATAATAGCTGCTACCAACAGTGATCCTGGTGAGATGGTAAAGGAGGGCAGGTTTAGGGCAGATTTATACTATCGTCTCAATGTAGTTCCAATAACTATACCTCCTTTAAGAGAAAGAAGAGATGATATAATCCCTCTTATGTACTTTTTTTTAGATGTTTTTAATAAAAAATATAGGATGAACAAAACCATATCTAAAGGGGTTAAACAAAAGTTTTTAGAATATGAATGGCCGGGGAATGTAAGAGAGTTGAGAAATATCATTGAGCGTGTTGTTGTTACTTCTAAAACAAATATAATCAGCCTTTATGATCTACAAAGTTGTTTTGATAGTAGTGCTGAATATAGTGAACAGAAAGTTAGAGTGAACGGGATTATACCCTTGAGAAAAGCGCTACAAGAGGTAGAAAAACAATTATTGACTCAGGCCAGGAGTTTATATAAAACTACTTATAAGATTGCCGAGGCCCTTGAGATAAACCAATCCACTGTTGTAAGGAAGATGCAAAAGTATTCAATGGATCAGGATAAAGGGGAATAATGCATAGATAAATTAATAATGCATTCATGCATTATTAATTTATCTATGCATTGCTTAATGTTGTTTGATTAAGGGGTGGAAAAGGTCTGTATAAAATAATGCATTTATGCATTATTTTATACAGACCTTTTTTTTAATCTCAACCAATTAAAGGCTGACACTGTTGGCACTATTCTTGCAGCTATAAATTAGTAGAAATGTATGTTGGGAGGGGAAATATATGGAGAGCATTGAGGAAAAGGCAAGACAGGTATTTGAGGAAAATAAAAGTAAAATAGATAGCATCATACAAAAATATAAAGCAAAGCCGGGTGCGCTGATACCGGTATTGCATGAAATTCAAATAACTACAGGATTTCTTCCTTTAGAGATACAAAAAAGGGTAGCACAAGGGCTGGATATACCGTTGAGTGAGGTGAACAGTATAGTCACCTTTTATTCACTTTTTTCAGAAAAGCCTAAGGGAAAATATTGTATAGGAGTTTGTAAAGGCACTGCCTGTTATGTAAAAGGGTCAGAAAAAATTTTAAAAAAGTTGAAAGAGATTTTAAAAATAGAACCCGGGGATACCACGGATGATGGGAAGTTCAGCATACAAGTATTGAGATGTTTAGGGGCCTGTGGACTAGGGCCTGTGATTACTGTTAATGAAAAAGTTTATACCCTGGTTACTCCAGATAAAATGACACACATAATGGAACAGATAGAAGGAGGGAAAGATGATGATAGCCTATAGCTGCTACCAAGAGTTAAAAGAATATGCATGCAATAATCTGAGGCAGAAGGAGAAGGAAAATAAAAACAAAATAAAGATAGTAGTTAAATATAGCAAATGCAGTGCTGCTGTCGGAGTAAAAGATATTATAGATCTTTTTACACAATTGATAAAAGAAAAAAATCTCCAAGATGTAACATTGAAAATAACAGGTTGTATCGGGATGTGCAGTATGGAACCTATTATCCAAATAGTATTTCCAGATGCAAAGCCTGTGACTTATTATCGTACAGATTTAGATAAGGCAAGAATAATATTTTTAAATCATGTGATAAAAGGGCGGATTATCTATCCATGGGTGCTCAAGCAAGAGGAGGTAACGTATAATGAGTATGATTAGAAATCAAATTTTAATATGTGGCGGCGGAGGCTGTATTTCATCAGGTTCAAAGGAATTTTATCAGGAGCTGGATAGACAGATAAACAGATTTAATCTCCAAGATGAAATAAAGGTAATAGTCACAGGTTGTATGGGTTTGTGCTCATTAGGGCCGTTGATGATGATATATCCGGAAGGGATATTCTATAAACAGGTAAAATGTGATGATATAAAAGAGATAGTAGAGCGGCATTTATATGAGGGTAATGTAGTGGAAAGGCTGCTTTATACAGAGCCTGATACAGGGAATAAGCTGAAAACTGTGGTAGAAATACCTTTTTTTAATCGACAGAAGAAGATTGCGTTGAAAAACGTAGGGAAGATAGATCCCAAACAAATAGAAGAATATATTGCCTTTGATGGATATTTTGGATTAGCTAGGGCAATAAACCAAATGACTGCTCAAAAAGTTATTGAGGAAATAAAAAAGTCCGGGTTGAGAGGAAGGGGAGGAGCCGGATTTCCCACTGGAATTAAGTGGGATTTGACTGCTAAAGCTGAAGACTATATAAAATATGTTGTTTGTAACGCAGATGAAGGAGATCCGGGAGCTTTTATGGACAGAAGTATAATTGAAGGAGATCCTCATGCCCTGATTGAAGGTATGGCGATAGCAGGATATGCAGTAGGAGCAAAACAAGGATATATTTATATAAGGGCGGAGTATCCTCTAGCTGTTCAAAGGCTTTCTCATGCCATAAATCAAGCAAGAGAGTACGGACTATTAGGCAAGAATATAATGAATACCGGTTTTGATTTTGATATGGATATAAGGGTGGGTGCAGGTGCTTTTGTATGTGGTGAAGAGACTGCACTTATGTCCTCTGTGCAAGGTAAGAGAGGGGAGCCGAGACCTAAGCCTCCTTTCCCTGCAAACAAAGGATTGTGGGAACATCCAACTTTGATAAATAATGTAGAGACCTATGTAAATGTGCCTGCTATATTATTGAAAGGGCATCAATGGTTTAGGAGTATAGGGACAAAAGAAAGTCCGGGTACAAAAGTTTTTGCCCTTGCAGGCAATGTGAGAAATACCGGATTGGTGGAGGTTCCTATGGGTACCAAACTAGGAGACATAATATATGATATCGGAGGCGGAATTATCGGCGACAAACCATTCAAGGCTGCCCAAACAGGAGGCCCTTCAGGAGGCTGCATACCCAAAGATGCCCTTAATGTGCCGGTTGATTATGAATCATTGACAGAACTGGGTACAATTATGGGTTCAGGCGGATTGATAATTATGGATGATGATACCTGTATGGTGGATTTGGCTAAATTTTTTCTTGAATTTGTGCAGGAAGAATCCTGCGGCAAATGCACACCATGCAGGTTGGGTACTAAAAGAATGCTGGAGATATTGGATAGGATAACTAAAGGTAAAGGGGAAAAGGGCGACATAGAAAAGCTTGCCAAGCTTGGAAATGAAATAAGGGATACTGCTCTTTGTGGACTTGGCCAAACAGCACCTAACCCTGTGCTGAATACGATAAAATATTTCAGAGACGAATATCAGGCCCATATCGATTTTAACAATTGTGTAGCCTCTAAATGTGCTGCTTTGTTTAATGCCCCTTGTCAGAATGCATGTCCTGCCGGGGTGGATGTACCTAGATATATTGAGTATATACAAAGGAAACAATTCGTTAAGGCTGTTGAAGTCATTAGAGAGAATAATCCGTTTCCTACTGTTTGCGGCAGAGTATGCAATCATCCCTGTGAATTTAAGTGTCAGAGGGCTGGCATAGATCAGGCTATAGCTATAAAGACATTGAAGAGATTTGTTGCAGATTATGAATTTGAACATTGGTCTGAAATACATCAAAGCCAAGGAAAAGATGTTGCTCAGGATAAAAATAAAAAGATTGCTGTCATAGGTTCGGGGCCGGCAGGTTTGACTGCATCATATTATTTGGCAAGGTGGGGATATAGGCCGGTGGTGTTTGAACAAGAGAAAGTTTTGGGAGGTATGCTGGCATTGACCATCCCTGAATACAGATTGCCTAAAAAGGTTTTAAATAGAGAGATACAATATATTTTATCCCAGGGAGTGGATGTGATAACTAATATGAAGGTGGGGAGTGATTTGTCTTTTAGGGATATAAGAAGGAATTTTGATGCAGTGTTCATTGCCATAGGAAGTCATAAATCTCTGCCATTGAATATACTTGGTGAAAATGCTAAAGGTGTTATTTCTGCTGTTGATTTTTTGAAAGATGTAAATTTAGGCAATCCTATGCAGATAGGAAGAAAGGTTGTAGTAGTGGGAGGAGGGAATTCGGCTATTGATGCTGCAAGGGTGGCCAAACGACTTGGGGCTCAAGAGGTGGATATTTTGTATAGAAGGACCAAAAAAGATATGCCGGCAGAGAAGTCTGAAATAGTAGAGGCAGAACGGGAAGGTATAAAGATATTTACCCAGGTAATACCTAAAAAAATTTTTTGCGATGAAGATAATAGAGTAATAGGTATGGAATGTTGCAGAATGGTATTGTCTGATTTTGATAGATCGGGAAGAAGAAAGCCTGTACCTGAAAAAGGATCTGAGTATAGGATAGATGCTGATACTGTTTTGACGGCTATAGGATTATTTCAGGATATAGAAGGATTGGATGAAACAAACAGTGTAAGGATTGGCCCCACCGGAAAATTATTGATAGATAAAGGCGCGTTGAAGACATCTATGCAAGGAGTATTTGTAGGAGGAGATTGTCTAAGAGGGCCGGACACGGTTATTCAGGCTATTGCAGATGGTAAAAATGCTGCATATGAAATAGATAAGTACTTGGGGGGAAATCAACAACAATTGGATGAGTTACAAAGGTACGATAGAAAGTATTTTGCTCCCTTGATAGAAAGACAGACAAAAAGGGTTGATGAAAAGTCGATGGATATAAAACAGCGTCAAAATAATTTTAAAGAAGTAGAACTTTCTCTTTC
>JAQVDB010000059.1 GCA_028698525.1 Clostridia bacterium | reverse complement strand
AAAAGAAATTTTAGAGATTCAAGAATGGTTAAATACATATCCGCGAAAAATATTGAATGGAAAAAGCGCCAGTGAAGTAGTTGAAGAAGAATTAAAAAAGTGCGCATAATAGTAAAAAGCAAAAAAATTCTCCCCTAGGGGAGAAGAGCAATACATTTTAACAGAGATAAAAAAGTGTTTCATTTTAACTTGCATTTAGCGATTCAACCAGTAACAGCGAATCTATATTGTAAATGATTTATGATAGTGATAAAATAAAGATGGAAATACAGAATTCTGATGGGTAGGTAAATACTACCGACCTTAAGGTGCTGTATTTGTATATATTATTCTGAAATCTTGGATATATTCTGAGATTGAGGAGGTTAAAATCAATATGCTTTTTTTAACCTCCATAAAATATTTAATTAAAAGGGAGGTTTTTTTGATGTCTAAAAAGAAAGACTTTATTAATGATGAGGAGATTATCAAGTTTTTAGAGGAAGGGAAAAACCCGGAAAAAGCAGAGATTAAAGAGATCTTTGCAAAGTCAAAGGAACTGGTCAGGTTAGAACCTGAAGAAACAGCAAGACTTCTTCAAATTCAAGATAAAGATTTGCTTGAAGAAATGTTTTTGATTGCGAGGGAAATAAAAGAAAAGGTATATGGAAACAGGATAGTATTTTTTGCACCACTATATATCGGAAATAAATGTATCAATAATTGTTTATATTGTGGTTTCAGGCGCGACAACAAATCTATTGTTAGAAAAACTCTTACAATGGATGAATTAAGAGAAGAAGTTATAGCCCTTGAAAACAATGGTCAAAAAAGGTTAATACTTGTTTATGGTGAACATCCTATGTACGATGCAGATTTTATTGCTAAAACCATTAGAACAGTATACGATACTACATCGGGCAATGGTGAAATTCGCAGGGTAAACATAAATGCAGCACCTATGACTGTTGAAGGTTACCGAAAGCTCAATGAAGTGGGGATAGGTACATTCCAGATTTTCCAAGAAACTTATCACCATGAGACATATGGCAAAATACATCCAAAGGGAGATAAAAAAAGTGATTATCAATGGAGAATTTACGGTTTAGATAGAGCCCTTGAAGCGGGAATCGATGATGTGGGCATAGGTGCTCTCTTTGGTCTATATGATTGGAAATTTGAAGTAATGGGTCTTTTATATCACACTATACACCTTGAAGAGACATTTGGAGGTATAGGGCCTCATACTATCTCGTTTCCTAGAATCGAGCCTGCATTAGATACACCCTTTATACAGCAATCGAAATATAAAGTTTCAGACCAAGACTTTAAAAAACTTGTTGCAATCATTCGCCTTTCTGTTCCCTATACAGGGATGATACTAACTGCAAGAGAAAGTCCGGAGATCAGAAAAGAAGTTATACCTCTAGGTGTATCACAAATAGATGCTGGTTCAAGAATAGGAATCGGTGGATATGCAAAGGCAGCAAAAGGATACATCCCGGAGAAAGAACAGTTTCATTTAGGTGACATAAGATCTTTGGATGAGGTCATCAGAGAAGTGTGCGGTTTTGGATGTATACCGTCTTTTTGTACAGCAGGTTATAGAGCTGGTAGAACCGGTGATCATTTTATGTCCCTTGCAAAGCCAGGATTTGTAAATAAATATTGTATGCCGAATGCTGTATTGACTTTTAAGGAATATCTTATTGATTATGCCTCTCAAGAGACAAAGGAAATTGGTGAAAGAGCCATACAAAAACAGCTTGAGGTATTTGAAAGAGAGAGTCCGGAAAGAAGAGAATATGTTAAAAACAAACTTAAACTGATTGAACAGGGTCAGCGTGATGTATATGTTTGATGATGATTTTAAAAAAATGACAGTGCATTGTTTTCAAGAAGCACTTCAAGCTGAAGATTTAGAAACATCATTTAAAAATATATCTAATATCATTACCTCATTTTATTCTGGTACAAAACTTTGGTTCGCAAAAAGTTTTGGGAAAAGGTGGTCATATTTTGCAGGATCAGGGCAAGACTCCTTGATACAATGGGAAAAAATTGAATATCAAAAGGGGTATGCCGTGTTTTTGCAAAATTTTATTTCCGTGCCAAAAGAGGAGAAGGATGTATTGATAGACCTATTTAAAATAATTACTACTATTCAAAAGTAGAAAAATTATTGGTGTATGCTCGAAATAAAAGGGAGCTTGAATTCATCATTTGCAATGATTTAAGCTCCCTTTTATTTTTATTGCAGTGTTTTATCAAATTTTAAAATAAGATTTCCATAATTATCTTGACATTTAAGTATTTAGGTATTATAATATCTAAATGAAAGAGGGGATGAATGTTGGCAAATATATTTCATATGTCAGAAATGGTTTCACTAGCGTTGCATAGTATTCTAATCATTGCAGCGAAAGATAAACAATTAGTAAATGCAAAAAAAATATCAGAAATAATAGGAGCGTCTGAAGCTCATTTAGCAAAGACATTACAGCAACTTGTGAAGGCAGGATATATTCGTTCAGTAAGAGGACCAAAGGGAGGATTTACTCTTTTAAAAGAAGCAAGTGAAATTACATTATTGGATATATACCAAGCCATCGAAGGACCGATAAGGGTTGAAGGATGTCCGATGAATTGTGAAAAATGTGCTTTTAAAACTTGTATCTTCGGAGGGATTCCTGAAAAATTAAACCAAGAATTTAGGCAATATATGATGAGTAAAAGAGTAAGTGATTTTAAAGGAAATTTAAAGTATGATCTTTAGTTTGTATTTGCCAATGTATTCAGTTGCAAAAATATTAAATAAAGGGGTGTCATTATGAGTATGTTTTGTTATCAATGTCAGGAAACAGCTAAAGGGTCAGGGTGTACTGTAAGAGGAGTGTGTGGAAAAACCGATGATGTGGCGAATATGCAGGATTTATTGATCTATGTAGTTAAAGGTATTTCTGTATGTACCACAAAAGCAAGGGAATTAGGATTAGAAAATAAAAAAGCAAACAAGTTTATCGTGGATAGCCTTTTTTCAACTATAACAAATGTAAATTTTGACAGAGAATATTTTGTAAAAAAAATTAAAGAAGGATTGTTGATAAGAGATGAAGTAAGGGATCAAATTATAAATGAGTCAGGGGAGATATCAGAAGATCTTCATGATGCAGCAACTTGGTCACCTAAAGGCGAAACTGAATTTGACGAGAAGGCTGAAAAAATAGGAATACTGGCTACTGAAAATGAAGATATAAGGTCTTTGAGAGAACTTATCACATATGGAGTAAAGGGTATGGCTGCTTATGCAGAACATGCGCAAATTCTAGGCTATGTCAATAAAGAAGTATCTGCATTTATGCAAAAAGCATTGGCAAGCACTTTAGATGACAGCTCAACTGTTGATGATTTAGTTGCATTGACAATGGAGACGGGCAAATATAGTGTAGAAGCTATGAAATTGCTTGATGAGGCTAATACTTTCACATATGGAAATCCAGAGATCACTAAAGTAAATATAGGGGTCAGAAATAATCCAGGCATCCTAATAAGTGGGCATGATTTGAAGGATATGGAGGAATTATTGAAGCAAACAGAAGGAACAGGGATAGATGTATATACTCATGGTGAAATGTTGCCGGCAAACTATTATCCTGCTTTTAAAAAATACCGTCATTTTGCAGGAAATTATGGAAATGCTTGGTGGAAACAAGATAAAGAATTTAAAAGCTTTAATGGTCCAATTTTGATGACAACAAATTGTTTGGTACCGCCAAAAGATTCATATAAAGACAGAGTCTATACAACAGGAGTAGTTGGATTTCCAGGGGTAAAACATATTTCCGATAGAAAAGAAGGAAAAGAAAAAGATTTTTCATCAATAATTGAACATGCTAAAAAATGCGTACCACCGACCGAAATTGAAACAGGCCAAATTGTGGGTGGGTTTGCTCACAATACAGTGTTTAGTCTTGCAGATAAAGTAGTAGATGCAGTAAAATCAGGTGCTATCAAGAAGTTCTTTGTAATGGCTGGCTGTGATGGAAGAATGAAAAGTAGAGAATATTATACAGAATTTGCAAAGAAATTGCCAAAAGATGCAATTATTTTAACAGCAGGATGTGCAAAATATAGATATAACAAGCTTGATTTAGGGGATATAGGAGGCATTCCAAGAGTATTAGATGCAGGACAGTGTAATGACTCATATTCATTAGCATTGATCGCTCTTAAATTGAAAGAAATATTTGAACTAGAGGATATAAATGAACTACCAATAGCTTATAATATTTCATGGTATGAGCAAAAAGCTGTTACAGTATTATTGGCATTGCTATATCTCGGTGTGAAAAATATACATTTAGGTCCAACATTGCCGGCTTTCTTGTCACCTAATGTTACAAATGTATTGGTTGAGAATTTTGGTATCGGTGGAATAACCAATGTTGATGATGATATAAAAATGTTTTATAATTGATACAAATTATATGTAAATACTAAAAGAAAAAGGGCCTAAACCATTATATTCCGCTTTAGATGATCTATTTGCTTTATTTGCATGGAATCAAGGTATAGGCCACTTTTCATCAGAGATTGGGCCTTCCACATTGTTTGGAGCTTATCAACATATCAAAAATAGAGAAAAAGTAGGCATAGATAGGAAGACTATAATTGATGAAATCCTTGAGATGTTTGGGGATAAAAATCCTGAAGTCAATACAATGTATCGACATATAAGTAAAAAGTGTCTAAAATGTTAAAACGATAGCATTATTAGGAGAACCAGATTGATATTGGTTCTCCTTTTTAGATTTTGAGCAACATAATGCTTAACTGGCTAGATAAGGAGTTATCCAGATGAATGGCTATGTCATGATATGTGCTAAAATTTTTTTAGTAGTGTATTGACAAATCAATCTACAGTGTGTAGACTATAAATATAAAAGTTTAAATGTTGTAGACTGAAAGGAGCTGTATTTCAATGCGTGAATACCGGCTGACCAAAGCGGAATCAAAGTTTGCAGATATTATTTGGGAGAATCAGCCTATACTTTCACCTGATTTAGTTAAGCTATGTGAGATGGAGTTGAACTGGAAAAAATCCACTACCTATACTATGCTCAAACGCCTTGAACAAAAAGAAATTTTTAAAAACAGGAGCGGTACTGTGTCTGCCCTCGTAACCAAAGATGAATTCTATGCTGAACAGAGCAAACAATTTGTGGCAAAAACTTTTGACGGTTCACTGCCAAGATTTTTGGCGGCGTTTACAAGGAATAGAAAGCTGAACGATAAGGAAATCCACGAGCTTCAAAAGTTGATCGATGAACACAAGGAGGGATAGGTTTGGATAAATTGTTTTTACAGATGCTGAATATGAGTGTGACAGCTAGCTATGCTATTATTATTGTTATCATAGCCCGGTTGTTTTTAAAAAAAGTTCCTAAAGTTTTTTCTTACGCCCTCTGGTCTGTAGTGTTGTTTAGGCTTATATGCCCAATTTCATTCGAGAGCATTTTCAGTTTGATCCCTATCAATAAAAATACTATACCTCAACATATCGTATATCAGCAAAGGCCTCAAATACAAAGTGGCCTTAATGCGATTGACCAAACTGTAAACAACTTGCTACCGGCTCCAACTATCGGTGAAAGTGCAAATCCGCTACAAATCTGGATGGCTGTTGGCAAAGCTGTATGGATATTTGGTATTGTAGTTTTACTTATCTATTTTATTGTAACAAGTGTTAAGCTTTATAGCAGAGTCAAATATGCAAGGCATATCAAAGACAACGTATATGAGATGGATATAATTGAGACACCCTTCGTATTTGGCATCATCAGACCAAAAATTTATCTTCCAATAGGGCTTTCTCAAAATGAAAAACCTTATATTATAAAGCATGAACAGATACACATCAAAAGGCTTGACTACCTCATCAAACCTTTTGCCTTTTTAGTGTTGTGTGTTCATTGGTTTAATCCTCTTGTTTGGGTAGCGTTTTTTCTTATGGGGCAGGATATGGAACTGTCCTGTGATGAAAGCGTAATCAAGCAGCTGGGCAGCGATATTAAAAAGGATTATTCTTCATCATTACTGGCTCTTTCTACAGGTAGGCGTATTGTAGGCGGGTGCCCCCTTGCATTCGGTGAAAATGATACAAAAGGTAGGATAAAGAATATTTTAAACTACAAAAAGCCAGTGTTTTTGGTGGTGGTGATTGCTGTTGTCGCTGTTGTTGCAGTTTGTGTTGGGCTTATGTCCAATCCTAAAGATGAAGATGTAGACCTATCATCCCCTGATAGTATATCACACGTAGGTGGTGTAGATGGTCCTGCTAAGATTTATACCAGACCTACTCTTGATACGCTTTTTGAAAAATTAATAAAAAGCCCTAAAAATTCATCTAACCCAAGTGACTATATCGCAGCAAACCAAAAGGTATTCGACGAAATTGTAAGCTATGGTGATAGTGCCCTAGTTTATTGTTTCAATATCTTTGAGCAAGGAGGGCAAACAAGCCTAAAGGGTCATTTGATGATGGCGGTTTGCCGTAATATACTTGCAAAAGATGATCTTGCGCTGGATGTAACAACAGGACAAGAATGGTATGATGAGTATAAGGAATATGCAATTCATTTAGAGAAAAATAACGGATTGGAGTTTTTAGAAAAGCATAATTTTGGGGCATATCTATTGCTGCAAATGCTGGAGGGCAAGCTTGATAATATGGGACAAGAGATCAGATTGCCTGATTTCAAGTATTCAGGGGATGATCCTGTGCTGAAGCTCGTCTATGATACCGAACTTTCACAGAACAGTGGTTATCGTAAAGAAGGAGGTTTTTTAGTTCCTGCCGTACATCTTCACGGAAGTTATAAGCAAGAGAACAAGCTTAAAGTTTTCGCGACGGTGTACGATAGCATTTACCGTCTGTTCGGAAAAGAATTAAAAAGTGTTGGCGGCAGTGTTATTCCTGTAGCTATAACCTATGTCAAAGATGAAAATGACGAGTATATTCTTGAAAAATATGAGCAGGCACAGGACGGAAATTTATTTTCTCCCTCTATTGAGGAATACTGTACAATGCCTGTAACAGGCAAAAAGATAAGGGGGCTTGCTTCTAAAATTATAAAGCACTATGGAGATTATAGCGATCTAATAAAACTACAAAACACAAACCTTACCCAGCATTTGAAGACTTATAACCAGTTAGGGGTATCACTTGTAAATGATTATGATGATACAAGTGTTCCTTTGACTTAATAGATTTGTAATGAGAACAAAATGAAGAGAGGATAAATATTGAAAAAGAATATTAGGCGAATTAGTTTAATTATGATGATGGTTATAGTTAGTGCAGTCATTATAACTATAATAGATTATTTTTTCTTGGCGAATAAAAATACAAGATACTTAGGGCGGATTTTATCTGAAGAGAATAATGCACATGGGGAAGCAGAAGATCTGAAAAGAATAATTAATCCCGAAGGGATGACTATAGAGAAAAGATATTTTGTACCTGAAGGATATACTAGATTGCAGGTTGCAGAAAACAGCTTTGGGGAGTTTTTGAGAAATCAAAAGTTAAAACCTTATGGAAAAAAAGTTTTATATTATGATGGCAGAGAAAAGAATGCGAAAGGGATTTATGATAGTGTCATAGATGTAGAAATTGGAGATAGGGATCTTCATCAATGCGCAGATGCTATCATGCTTTTAAGGGGGGAGTACCTTTACTCTATAGGCAGATATCAGGATATCAGCTTTAGTTTTGTATCAGGTTTTAAAGCAGAATACAAAAAATGGATGGAAGGATACAGGATAAAAGTTGAAGGCAATAATGTAAGTTATTATAAAGCTACACAGCCATCCAATACCTATCAAGACTTTAGAAAATATATGGATATGGTGATGGCCTATGCAGGTACAGCATCTTTAGAAAAGGAATTGAAACCTATAGATGTGAAGGAAATGGAAATAGGTGATGTATTCATTATAGGTGGGAATCCGGGTCATGCTGTTATAGTAGTTGATATGGCAGTGAACGATGATAATGAAAAGATATTCATGCTTGCACAATCCTATATGCCGGCCCAACAAACTCAAATACTTATCAATCCCAACGATACAAGTATAAGTCCATGGTATTCACTAAAAGATGCTAAAAAACTAATAACCCCTGAATGGATTTTTGAGTTAGAGCATTTAAAGAGATTTCCTGATTTATCACAATAAAAATCAAATTATATAGAATGCGAGAGTTTTGCTTATTAAAACTCTCGCATTCTATATAATTTTTTAGAGATTTGAAGAGATGTATAAAACATCACAAGGGTTAATATTAAAACTATCAAGGCTATACTATATAAATTTAAGGTTGATAATTTATTATAGATTTCTACTAACATCCCATTGCTTTCCATCTTTTTTCCTATTTTTGATATTGCTGCGGGAAGTATAAACATCATGGCCCATAATACTTGGTTAAAGGTTCTAATGCCTTCTCCCAACTTAAAATAAAATGGATAATAAACAGAATAAAATACAAGACATATGCATCCGGCTATTATCAAATTCAATATGCTTACAGTATTGCCTTGGGCAAATCCGGCTGCCTTTAAGATGTTAGTAAATACAAATATAACGATACAATTGATAATTATATAAGCCATCAGTGTAAGATATTTTCCCATTACTATATTGTCCCTGTTTATAGGGAAGCTGTTGAGCACTATCTGGGTATTGTATCTGTCTTCAAATCCATTCGTATATATCGTCATTATAAATACCATTATCACAATAGAAAGTATATACATTGTATCAGCTAACAGGTGTTGAGCAAGAGAAATCCCCACGCAAGAAACAAATAACCCATAAATTATTGTGAAAAAATTCATTTTTATTGAGAGTTTTAAGTCTTTAATTATCAGAGCAATCATGATATTACCAATCCCTGCTTTCATATAATTTTATGGATATCAAAAGAGAAATTACATATAAAATTGAAGATGCAATGTACATGTTAACATTCAAAACAGGTGCTAATCTATTCATTATATATGGATTTGCTAAAAAGATGAAAAATACCATAACTATCATTATTTGTGCGATTCTAGCTATATTATAGGGAAACTTTAAATATATTGGAAATATTACCGATATAGAGACTAATATAATAGGCAACACTTTTTTTATCATTCCTAAATTAAAATAATCCACATCACTTATACCTAATACATTGATTATCCATAGATATACAGTTGAATAAACTATAGACAATATAAAGTATATAAAAACAGACAAATATCTGCAGACAACTGTTTCTTTTTTCGTTATAGGAAGCGAATTCATCATGTATATCGTCTTATATGTTATATCATAGGAAAAAGGTGTTATAACAAACATATAAGTGTAAAAAAACAATATCGCCATGTACATGAAGTCCGATTGATATGAATCCACAACAAACAATAGAAGAGGTATATACAACAGTAAAAATATTATCGTACTTTTGCTGGAAAAAACTACTGAAAAATCCTTCTTGATCAGACCTAACATAAAAATTACCTCCTTGCGGTATAAACCATTATATCTTCCAGGGTGGCTTTCTCTATCAAAACCTTATTCCCGAGTAATTTTTCTATTTTACCTACATCATCTGTCAACCCTTCAAAACCTACCTGGGTTTCTCTTAAACCTATGAAGTTTTCCCTTGTACTTTGATTTAAAAGGTTTATTTCTCCTTTTACTATTTTATAGCTCTCCAGCACGTCATCTTTAGGTTCTGAAAATACTACTTTGCCTTTGTTTAAAAAAGTGATATAATCTGCTATCTTTTCCAGATCGGTAGTTATGTGGGTGGAAAAGAATATGCTTTTGTTTTCATCTTGAATTATGCTGTACAATATATCCAGTATCTCTCTTCTAAACACCGGATCCAAACCAGAGGTGGGTTCATCCATCAGTATCAAATCCGCATTGTGGGAAAGGGCTATTGCCAAAGAAAACTTCATTTTCATTCCCTTGGATAAGGTTTTGATCTTGGCTTTTGGATTGAGCTCAAAGTCATCCATATATTTATTGAATATGTCATCGTCCCATTTTGAATAAAAACTGGCAACTATATTCTTCATCTGTTTAATTGTCAGGTCTTGATAATAATAGTTTTCATCATAAACAAAGCCTATCCTGTCTTTCACCTGTTTTTCATATTTTCTATAGTCTTTTCCAAATATCTTTATTTCCCCACCGTCTTTTTTAATCAAATTCATTATCAATTTAATGGTGGTACTTTTTCCGGCTCCGTTGGGACCGATAAACCCCATGATATATCCCGGCTCCAGTTTAAAACTTATATTATCCAATGTAAAATTTTTGTACTTTTTAGTCAGATTTTCAACTTCTAAAATATATTCCATATTTATGCCTCCTCAAACAAAATTTTAAGCATTTCCAGTATTTCTTTATAATCGATACCCAGCAATCGGCTGTCATCTACTACTTGAATTAGTTTTTCTTCAATCATCTTGAGCTTTTTCTCTTTAATGATCTCCTTGTTTTGACTGGCTACAAAAGAACCCTTACCCTGAACGCTCTCTATAAATCCTTCCTTTTCCAACTCTTCATAGGCCCTTTTGGTAGTTATAACGCTTACTTGCAAATCTCGGGCCAGGCTCCTTATAGATGGAAGCATCGCCCCTTCTTCTAGTTCCCCTTTTAAAATCAAGGCTTTTATTTGATTTGATATTTGATTGTATATAGGTTCATTTGAAGAATTGGATATAATAATTTTCATTTTAATCCTCCCGGTGTTAAACAAAATGTGTATATATTGTATGCTGTGTATACTATGTATACTATGTATATATATATTATATACAGTTAAACATTTTTGTCAACACTTTATCAATAATCTTGCAAAGTTTTTTTACATTCCCTGTGTGGTTATATATATTGCTTGGAGTGGGTATTGGAGCTGCGATACACAATTGGATTCCTCAATCTGTGATTGAAAGAATAGTAGGACACGACAATCCTTTTGCAGTTTTATTGGCAACAGTGGTAGGTATACCAATTTATGCTGATATATTTTCATATAAATAAGGGAGGATTTTGAGTATGGTTATAAAAGTTTTAGGTTCTGGATGCATGAAGTGCAAGAAGCTAGAGGCTAATGTGAGAAAGGCGGTAGAAGAGTTAGGCATTGAAGCCTCTATAGAGAAAGTAACTGATTTTAAAGATATTGTAGCCTATGGAGTCATGACCACCCCTGCTTTGGTGGTAGATGAACAGGGTATTCTCTTTAAGTATTATTTCATTTTTAATGAGAATACGATGTCTTTTTGTTTTGAGCATATAATACACAAAATGTGAAAATATTAACATATTACCATACAAATATTTCCTATAATTGTTAACATCAACCATAATAGATATAAGGTATTTGTTCTATGAGATTCGCTATATCGCTCATTTCACGCAAAAAATCCCATCTATCTAATCTGTATCATATTTTGTAGAAATAAGTTGAAAAAAACGAAATGAGGCGTATACTTTATGATGAAGATGTTAATTAATTAACAATCATATCCTATGCAGATTATACTAGATTAAAATTTAATAATATTAAGGAGGCTAAGGGATGGATACCGGCAGAAGTTTAGAAAGTTATAATTTTAGCCAAGAACAGTTGAAAAAATTGGATGCTATAATAGGAAAATATAATTGTCCAGCTAAGTTAATTCTGATGTTAGAAGAGATTCAGCAATTACTTGGTTTTATTCCGGTTTCTGTACAGGAGCGAATATCCCAAAAAACCGGTATTTGTGAAAACGATATTTATGGTACTGTTTCATTTTATTCTTATTTTACTA
>JAQVDB010000058.1 GCA_028698525.1 Clostridia bacterium | reverse complement strand
TGGTGATTCTATGAAAGGGCGATTAGCTCAGCTGGTTAGAGTGCCACGTTGACATCGTGGAGGTCGTTGGTTCGAATCCAATATCGCCCACCATTTAACTTTACTTAAAACTATTGAAAAATTAGGTTATTGCTAACCTGCCCCTGAATTTTAAAAACTGGAGATTAAACCTCCGGTTTTAGTTTTGTTGTATATGATTTTAATCGGCTACCAACCTCTTCTCGCCCTGTATTTGCTGTATAGGCTTAATATTCTGGGTCACTTCCAGTGTACCTATATATTCACTTTTTTCATTTCTTACCGCAAAATATTGAATATACACATATAATCCACCCGTATTTATCCAAAATTCTTCTCGATCTTTTTTACCCGACTTAAAATCTTTCAACATATCGTTCACAATATGAACACTTGCCGGAGGATGACAATTCTGGACGCTTCTTCCTATAACCGCCTTGGTTCTGGCAAATATCCGTTCTTCACCCTTAGAAAAGTATTTTACAATATCGTCTTTATCTATAAATGTGATATCAAAGGGCATTGTGTTAAATATTGTACTGATCTCCTCGAAGGATAATATACCTGTATCAAATTTCACATATCCCTCCCAGTCCTGCTGCTGATCAATGGCTGTTTTAGATTCTACATCTACCCGCTCTGGAACCCATTTACCCTGTGGTTCTGTAATACAATACCCTATTTCATCGCTCTCCTGCTCAATCTCAATCCATTCATCTTCTGTAAGTGTATCGATAGCCATGGGAAATAATATACTGTCTTCCTTAAATATCATTTCAGTAATTTTGTTCAATACCTGCTGAACTTTCTCTACCACTTCGTCTTTATTCGGTTCATCATGGGCAAGCACGGTTCTAATTTCTTTCATCTCTTGCCGGATTTCATCGTCTACTCCCCACATCACCTTAGGAGGAGCGGTAATCCCATGTCTCTCAAGGTAGGGAAATAATAAATTTTCTTTCCTCTTATAGTGTTTGTCCAAATCCCATAATATGTTGAAATCCTGCATTAAAGCATTTTTGCTCTGGATATCTCCCCCTTGTTTGTATGATTCTAAATGAGGCTTCACATTATCTTCTATGTATTGTTCTACAGCCTGATTTTCCGCATCAAAAGTATGAAGAGGATGTCCTGGTATATCCAGCAAAGATTGGGATTTATGGATTTCCTCTATAGAGCCTTTAAATACTGCTGCATGCACATCGCATAGTCTTTGAACCTCTTCCACCGGCATACCTTCCATTATCAGGTTTTGCTCCATTTCAGAAATTTCCGCTGCACTTACTCCTTCAATTAACTTTTCAAATCTTGCCTTTACTTGTTCCATACTTTTGCCTTCATGCAGCTCCATGATCAATTCCTTTAAAACTTTTTGCCTATATTCCCTATTGTTTATAATCTCACTCATTGTTTTACCTCCTCATCGTTTAAAATATTTATACCCTTTCGCTATCAATTAAAACTTGCAAAGCAGATAGCAAACAAATGCCACTTTGTTATATCTTGCTACTTAATACAAAAAAATATAGGTAACAAAAGTTACCTATATCAAATTAGAGTTTAGAAAGTTTCTCTCTATTCCTATTAAGTCGCTTTGCAATTTCTAAATATCTTTTGTTCAGTCTTTCCTTTTCTTCCTCATCCGAAACTTCACTCAGTTTGCCACCTAGAAAAGCCAACTCATATTCTAACCGTCTAATACTATCGGCTAGATATTTGTATTCTGTACCTATTTTCTCTTCTTTCTTTTGTTCTTTACGTTTATTTAAATAGTATCGATAGCCTCCATCATAACAGTGCAAACTTTTATCATCTATCATGAAAACTCTGCTGGCCAACCTTTGAATGAGATATCTGTCATGAGAAACAAAAAGAATGCTTCCTTCAAATTGTCCTAATGCCTCTTCAACTTTCTCTTTAGATTGAATATCCATATAATTTGTAGGCTCATCCAATACAAGCAGATTGGCATCGGATAATATAAGCTTTGCAAAGGCGACCCTACCCTTTTCTCCCATACTCAAATCACCTATTTTTTTGTAGACCTCTTGACCTGGAAAAAGTAAACAAGCGAGAAGCAATCTAGTTTCTTCTGCAGTAGCTCTTTCATTTAAAACACTATCAAGTACTGTAGACTCGCTATCTAAATTATCCAGCTCTTGGGCAAAATAACCTACCTTGACAGAGGGATTTACAGTAACACTTCCACTATAGTTTTTATCGATTCCGCATACTATCTTAAGAAAAGTTGTCTTCCCGACGCCGTTTTGCCCAATCAGTGCAATCTTATCCTTACGCTTTATATCGAAAGAAATGTCCTGAAAAATCTTTTTCTCACCAAAACTTTTACACAAGTTTTCCCCTCTAACAAGAAATGGCGGAAGCTTATTGACAATAATGTTCTTATTTATAACTTCAAAAGCAGGAGAAACTATCTTTTCAGGCTTATCTATTTTTGATTTTTCTATCCTTTCCAGTTCCCTCTGTTTTGCCTTTAAAACATTTGAATGCTTTTTGGCTTTAGACCTATAAAAGTCGTTTTTCCCTGCTGCTTTATGGGCACTATCATACCAATTTCTTCTTTGATTTATCACCTGTTTGAGTTGTTGAATTTTTATTTGCTGGTTATAATACTCTTTAGCAACGCTCTTCCGTTCAATTTCCTTTTGAATTTTATAGCCGGAGTAATTACCTTGATATGTGTTTAACCCCCGGGAAGTCAACTCCCATATATTGTTTACCACATTATTCAGAAAATATCGGTCATGGGATATAATCATCATAGGCTTGGCGATATTTTGAACAAAATCCTCCAACCATTCATAACTTTTCATATCGAGATGATTGGTGGGCTCATCCAGTATGAGAAAATCAAAATCACTCACCATCGCTTTGCAAAGCGATAACTTGGTCTTTTCTCCTCCGCTTAAACTCCTCGCTTTCCGCTCCCATTTTTGCTCATCAAGTCCCACCTTATTGAGTGTTCTTTTTACTATCGCTCCTATATCCTTTATATCGTTATTGCTATTGCTTGAAACCATCTCCAACACTTGCTGATAAACCGAAACATTTATATCAAACACCGGATATTGTTCTATATATAAAACTTTTGCATTACAAGGAGAATATGTGATTTGACCTTTATCACTATTTTCCTCACCCGCCAAAATCCTAGCGAGGGTAGTCTTGCCCACTCCATTTGCCCCGACCAACCCAATTTTATCTTTATAGTTAATCTGGCCAGTGATATTTTTAAACACATTTTGTCCCTGATAGCTTTTAGAAAGATCGCTAAAATATAAATCCAAAAAATCATCTCCTTATCTTGTTCTTAATCTTTACAAGCTTTTAGAGATGATAGAATAAAAAACAAAACTGCAGCAAACACTTAGGGGGATAATACTGCAGTAGAACATATAAATATTAAAATCCAAAATTTTCCATAGTGCTTTTTAACTATCATCCCTTAAAAAGCGCACACCACTCCCTTGGAGTCTATAAGCACTTTTAAGAAATTATTTTATTTTGATCAGTTAAAAAACACTTTCCTCATGGCACACCTCGTATTATCTATGATATTATTACGATTATTATAACATAATATTATATTTTTGTGTTTACCACAGCTGGTTTATGCTACATCTTTCTAATATTCCCCAAAGAAACATAGTATTTCGTATATCTATTGCCCCATTTATCGGCATATCTGCCCTTCTTATCCGGAACCATGACTGTTGCCCTTTTGTTTATAGCATAGATAACACCTTTAATTAGACTGTTTTTATAATCGAAAAACGCCTTATCTCCCACCTTTAAATCCAGCTTTTCCCCTGCAATGCTCCTATAGGTAGGTAGCTGATGATAGCTTTGAGTATGTCCAAATAAATTGTATGCCATCGTTTTAAACCGGTCACCTCTGCAACTGGACTTATGAAAATATATAAACTCTATAGCATGGCAGAGCTCATGTTCAAAAACCAGTTGTAAAGCCTCTAAACTATCCTTAGTCTCTAAACCCCCTACCGATTTATTTTCCTCTAATAGACCGTAATTAAAAAAGAAATCCACACCTATGCGAATCTCAATATAAAAATTCTCCGGTTTTATGTTTTTAGGACAAAGAGTCAATCCTGCACTTCTAATCATGCGTTTAGACAAAGAAAACTTAAGCTTTCCTGTAAATTCATCTTTAAACCAATCATCAAAAAATATATTATCGTAGAGTTCAAATAATAACTTTAAATCAGCAGTGGATATCCTTGTAATGGTACCGTCTTTTATATTCTCTGACAATTTCATAAATGAATTATAAACATTTTTCCGTTTATCTTTAATTGTTGCTTCATTATATTTGTAATACAGCAGATTTCGGTTCATGGTTATCTCCTTAGCATTAGATTTGATTTCCAGTAATTACAACCTTGCCTAACGCTTTTCTCCCTTCCATAATCATTTTCTCCAAATATTCCCAACCAATTTCTGTGATCTCATAATACATTCGAGGTGATCCGTTAACTGATGATTAATAATTAATCCTCTTATATTTCAGAAACAACAGTGTCTGATAACATATCATATAAAATTTCTATTCATGAGTAAATAAAATCCCTTTTACCTCTCCCATACAGTTTCTAAAAGACAGAGATCTTTTTGCTGCCCATCCAGTATTTTGTGAAAACAAGTAACACCATCACTTTGACGGGAAATCTGAGTTGCAACTTTTATCTTTTCACCATATTCCGTCTCTTTTTTATATGTGACTTTCAATCTCTTCAATTGATACTTAGAAATTATATCTATAGGTATAGTTTCAAGGCACCACTCCACATATTTTACATTATTTACATGTTTGTTTGTATCTATGTCGCTATACCTTACAGAAAATTCTCTGCTGTTGTCCGCCCTTGAAAGCTTACCCACTTCCTCCATACTAATAGGCTGCATACTACTTTCATCTATGCAATATTTTTCATATAGATGCTGATTTATCTTTGTAAGCCTTTTCTTTCGGGTATCCATAAAAAGCCATACAGAGCTGGCCTCAACAATGCTATCCCCTTTACAATTAAATATCTCAAATTTCCTATGGGCATAAAATCTTCTAAAATAACAGGGCATTGTAGTCACCTTGATAGTTTCCCCGAAATGCGGGTATCTATCAACCTTAATATCCCATTTATATAGCACCCAAGCGATATTATTTTGATTAAAGTAATCTATCCCCACCCCCAACTCCTCACTTTGCAGTAGTGCAATATCCTCAAAGTAATTCATAATGCTGGTAATAAGACATCTCTTTTTATAATCAATCTCATAATAGTGAACAAAATAATCTCTTTCAGTTAAAACCGGTTGCATTTTAACACCCTCATATCTAATTTTTAGTAAAATTTCTATTAAAATAATTATATAATAACCGATATGTTTATCCTATCATTTTAACAAAAACATCAACAATTTCCGGATCAAATCTGGTACCGGAATATTTTTGAATTTCCCGGACAGCCTGTTGCTTGGTCATAGGTTCTTTACTAAACAATGGATTTACCATCTTATCATAACTCTCTGCCAATGCTATGATCCTTGCTAATCTAGGAACCTCTTCCCCCTTCAAGCCTTTGGGATAACCGGTTCCGTCCCATCTTTCTTGATGAGCTAGCACATATTCTGCCAGATCTAAGGTATTATCAAAAGAATTTAAAATTCTATAGCCTACAATAGGATGTTCTTTCATCTCTTTCCACTCTTGCTGGGTCAATTCATCGTCTTTGTTGAGCAAACTTTCATCTAATGCAATTTTGCCTATATCATGAAAGTATCCTGCCTCTTTCAATCTTCTAATTTCAATTTCTGATAAATTCATTGCCTTACCTATGTCCTCACATATTTGGCTAACATTTCTTGAATGTTGTTTCTCCCTAGGACTGATCTTATAGAATACATCAGTAATGTTTTCTATTGAAATATTCCTCATATGATTTCTATCAAGGACTTTTTCCGAATACATTCTATCTTCTGCATTTTTTATAACCTGCAAAATATCCTGTTGTTTATCAACTTTGGCATCACATCCCATCGATATGCTACCTTTAACCGCTTTGATATTTTGTTTCGAAAACTCTTCCTTTATTCTATTCATAATCTCTTTTGCATGCTTTGCTTGAGTTTTCGGAAGAAGAATTGCAAATTCATCTCCTCCTACCCGGGCAATAATATCATCTGATCTACAAACTTTTTGAAAAGTATTAGCTACCTCTCGCAGCAGCTCATCACCAGCATCATGTCCAAAAATATCATTTGCCAGTTTCAATCCATTGACATCCCCTACAATTACAGAAATAGGAAGATTTCTGTCAGTATCCAAACGCCTCATCTCTTCTTCAAAGAAACTTCGGTTGTATAGCCCAGTTAAAGGATCATGAAAACTCAAATACTCAATTTTTTTGATTTGTTCCTTTTTTTCTGTCACGTCCTCTATATAGGCGCCTACTCCATAATATCCGTTCAAAAGCTTTACAGGAAATTTTTTCATTTTATAAATGTTGTTTTGCCATTCCAATTGATCTTCAATAAGAATGTTTTTTTCTAGCACATCAAGGTCTGTTTTTCTCTGTTTTTCAGCAAACTCCGGATCTGTTAAAATAAAATCATCAGAACCGATAATTTCAGATAATTGTTTATCATAAAATTTCTCCAAAGCCTTATTTGCAAAGATGTATTTTAAATTTTTATCTTTTAAATATATCAATCGATTGTCTGCATCTATAAAGGTCTTACGCAATTGATTGAAGTTGTTTATTTCATAGTTTCTTTGCTTCAATTTTGTCAAGTTAATAAATAACAAAATAATTAACAACAATAAAAACAAAATAATAGCAACCAACACAAAAGTATCGATTTCCAAAATTCTCATCAACCCAAGTTGTCCTATTGCACATCGATAAAAGTCAATATTTGTTGGTATTGCTATAATTCTTTTCATCCCTTCTTATCCCCTAACCTTTATAAAAATTGTTTTAAATGTAGCCTTTAAACATTTTGTTTATAGCATTTATAATAATATACTACTTTTCAACATCTCATGTCAATTATTATCAAAATTCATATATTCGCCTGTAATTGTTGAATCAGCCTAATAAAGTAAGCACCGGAAATTATCCCAGTGCTTACTTTTTCGGTAACACCCACCAAACGACCGACAAAAGGTTTCCCCCTTTCAAATACGTCGCGCTAGGGCATTAGCAGCTCGTGTTGCTTCTAATACCTTTCCTGCCTGAAAGCTATCACCGATATTGTATATCTCTGAGGCCACCTTTTCTTTTTGAGCCTCAAAGAACAAGCGATCATCGGGTTTATTTCCGACTGCAATAACCACTAGGTCTGTCTCTATCAATTTTTCTTGTTCTTCCATCTTTAATTTAGGAGCTAAAGGATTCTCTATATTCTCCGGTAAAATAGGATGCCAAGTGATATATGGATCAGGAACTGTTTCAGACACATTTTGTATCACTTTTACCTTTTTTTCTTCAAAATCTACCACCCGAGTACAATTCATCAGTTCAACACCCGCTTTCTCCATATAGTGGATCAAAAAGCCTCGGTTTGCAGTGCAAGTATGGTTCATAAAATATTTTTCCATCTCAATAACTTTTACATCCCTATCATGCTGATATTTCAACCAATACGCTATCTCACAGCCTACAACACCACCGCCGATAACTACAACTTTCTCTGCATCTCCCAGCTTTTCAGGATATAATAACAAATCAGTACCCTGCACCCAATTTACCTTGTCTATATTTTTAAAGGGCAGTTTTAGCTCTTTTGATCCTGTGGCAAATATAATGGAATCAAATCTCTGTTCTTTCAACCAGTTCAGGGTAGCATCAATATTCGGTAAAAATGAAAGACCATATAATTCTTTAGCTTGTTCCACCTGCCTTTCCAAGTACAACCTATAATTTTCAATCTCATACTTGATTTTAGGAACCCCTGCAGGCAGCACTTTACCGCCGATCTTATCGATTTTTTCTACTAATGTCACATCATGGCCTCTTTTAGCAGCAATTACAGCTGCCATAACCCCAGCGGGTCCTGCTCCTATTACTCCAATCTTCTTCTTTGGTTTTGCCAGTGTCAATTGATAAGACATACGATATTCAAAGCTAGTTCTCGGATTGACAGCACATTGGGGATGTCCACCCTCCACAAATTCATTTATACAGCCTTCTTGACATCCGATACACGGGATGATATCTTCCACCTTTCCTGCATAAGCTTTGTTACACCATTCCGGATCAGCCAACAAAGGTCTGCCCAACATGATCATATCGCATTTTTGTTCCCGCAGAGCTTGTTCCGCTAAATCAGGATATCCCAACTTACCAACAGCTACCACAGGAACCTGTTTTCCTGCATTGGATAAAATATTATTGTCTGCAAAATAATCCTTTACAATTTTAGAGACATCTAAAAAACACCCTGGTGGCATACTCGCCGGTGGATGAGGCAGCCACCAATTGTCATAACAGCCTAAATCCACATCAAAGATATCTACCCCTTCTTTAACAAGGTTGGACATATATTCCAGAGTCATTGCAATAGTTCTGCCGTTTTTAAACTTTCGCAAAGATTTATTGTTCATCTTTTCCCCATAGGTCTCGTTGAGTGCCAATGATAAATCAATCCTGTACATGATAGGATACTTTGGACCTACACGTTTTCTTATCTCTCTTACCAAGTCCAAGCCAAAGGCTTGCCAATCGGAATAAGCCCCTATCTTTCTCCTGTTAAAAGCTGGATTTGTCATCTGTTCCAGCAAATAACCCTCATGTCCATGCAGATATACCCCATCAATACCGGCAGCTTTAGCATCTGCTGATGCTTGACCGGCATTTTTAACTATCTTTTTAAGTTTTCTGTCACTCATTGGGGTGCTGGGTATTTGAGGAATGTAGAAGTTAGGATTTAAAGAAGCGGATTTGGGAAACTTTTTCAAAGTCAATAGACATTGGGGATTGCCAACACGACCTAACCCGGGGGTTAATTGGATGAATATCTTGGATCCATAATTATGTACCCCTGCAGCTAGATCTCTCCAGCCGGCGAAGACCGATCTGGAACGATCAATTCTAGGAAAATAGCTGAGATCCCCCGGCTCGGTAACGGTAGGATCTATGCCATGGCTGACAGGGACCAATCCGGTAGTGATAAGACCTACTCCTCCTTTGGCTCTCTCAAAAAAATATTGCAGCATCTGATCATTAGGCCGTCCTGTTTCGTCACACATAGAAATATTGCCCATAGGCGCCATAACTAAACGATTTTTAATAATGGTATGATTGACTTCAATCGGTGTAAACATAGACGTATAAGGATATAGATTTTTAGTCATTTTGCCCAATTCAAGTACCTCATCATCATAAAACCATTTTCCATAATTATCAATCAGTTCATTGATAATCTTATCCGTTTTCATGATCTTCCCCCCTCATTATTTTCTAACCGAACTTTGTTTGGTGTGACATAATTATAACATATGGAAATTTTTGTGACAAACCATTTGCTTAAGATTCAAAATTTTAACATAACTATACTTCATCTTGTAAATCAATCCTTTTGTCTTCGCGCAAAGGTGCCTAATCAACAATGGAACCCAATTATAGACAGTCTTTTATTGTATGGATAAAGCTTTAAAACAAAGTATATTTAACTCAACCCCCTTTTAATTCTTTTGCTGAGCATCATAAATACTATCGCTGTAATTAAAATTATAATGCCGCTATTGATAAGAATCTGACTCCATGTTGCAGTTTGCAAAATTATGCTGTTCAATGCATCAAAAGCCCAATAAAACGGCGACCAGTACAATAGAAAATGCCATTTGCTGTTTAAAAATATAGCCCCAAAAATTGAACCCAATATTGGTACGAATAGCATTTTCATGCTGGATATAGCCCCCAAGATGTTATCATTGGTAACCCCTATAACAAATCCGATGATGACACTTATTACGGCTATGCTGAGTATCACCACACTAACCATAATATAATTTATATCTCCATAATCTAAAATAGCTAAAATTCCAAAAGCATGGACTATAGGTAGTATAAATCCTAACAGCGCTTTTCCTATTACATACTCGATCCTCTTTATTGCAGACACACTTACTGCTGCAAGTGTATTTTCCTGTTTTTCTTCTACGATATTCATCAGTATAATCATACCGCCGAATACTGATACAAATATAGTCAACAGGTTGCCACCGAATTGTTTAAATGGAGACAATCGCCATCCCACATCAGAGATGTTCACCTCAACAGGCAGCTCTAAATCCTGATTCTCATATGAATTCACGATAAAGTCCAATACATCAATGCCTCCTCCGGTTTCATTGCCTTGCTGGATTATATTATAGCTATCACTTTGCTTAACTAATCCGAAAATATCATCTGTATCATTTACACGGTTTTTCACATCGTCTTGATTTTCAAATATTTCAATGTCTACATGCTGCCCCAGATATTCAATAAAGGCTTCATCTATAGACTTATCTACAGCAACATTTATAGTAGTCAAGCCTACCGATGCAGTCATCATCCTCAATACAACGGCTAATATGAAAGGAGCAATGATAATATATAAAATCATGTAATCCCGTAAACCTGACTTAATATCTCTTTTAGTTATTGTGAATATTTTCCTAACCATTGATTTTCGCCCCCCCTATACCGTTAATGTTTTTTTAAATCTATTGTTGGCCCATATAAAAAATATCACTGCTAATATACCAAATCCGGCTATATTATAATAGATAAAGCTGATATTGGGATTTTCTAAAAATACCTCTCTAAAAGCAAATATAATAGGGTAGGAGGGCAATATCTTTATTATAAAAGGTGAAAAGCTGGGTACAAAATAGGATATAGTTGCAAATGCAAACGTTATAATTACCACATAAATAGCCCCCATTGCCTTAATAATCGAATCATAAAAACTCGCAATAAATAATCCCACAGCAGTACCAAATGCGTTGGTTACAATAAGCAGCAGTGCTAAATAAAAATAATTTACATCAAGTCTCGCAACTAACAATGTAGTTCCTATACCAGTTAAAAAGCCGGTAAATAACATCATGCCCATCTTGGATAACAAATATTGCCATACTTTAGCAGGTGTCACTGCAAATGCCTTGATAGTCCCTTCTTCTTTATCCATAAATATATAGGCTGCAACGATGAACAAGCCGGTAAACGATGAATTCAAAAGTAAAAACATGGGCAGCAAATTTATCCTATCAGTCAATCTCTCACTATAATTATTTAAAGTAGTAATCTCGGTTACACTCTTATATTCAGGCAATTCCCTAGCCAGATATCCTACAAGGGATTTTTCTATCATATTCCTGTGTTTTGGATTTTCATAACCTTGTAGCACAATATCATATACCACTTTATCATCATCTTTAGAGATGCTAACTCCGACACTGTTTCTATCCTGTTCTAAAACCTTCTCTATCTCATCTCTTGACTCTAAAAATACAACACCTTGGTCATCATGTTTTTCCAGTTCTCGAGTTATAAAGTTTGATTCTATTGAACTATCCACATGAACATACAATACTTCCTTAGATGTAAAATCCTCCGGCACTACAAACAGCAATATAACCACAAAAATCAGAGCCATTATAATCTCTATATAAATATAAAATGTCTTAAAAGACACCTTTAAGTCTTTTAGAAAGGTGTACAGTACCTTCATCATACTAACCCCCTGCCTGTAACCTTTATAAATATCTCTTCTAAAGTCGCCTCTTTTGTATGCATAAGCTCTATCTCATAGTTGTTTATAATATCATTCAGCCTTGCCTTGTCCTGTTCATCTACCAAAGAAATAGTTTGCTTTTTAATTGTATTTCCTTGCCTATATTCTACATCTACAAATTTTT
>JAQVDB010000057.1 GCA_028698525.1 Clostridia bacterium | reverse complement strand
TTATATATGTGTCGTTCTGCCCTTCTACATGCTCTACTACGTCTACTACTCCGTCATATTCTGTATTGAATACTTTAAATACTCGGCCATCTGCAAGCTGTATCAATTGAATATAACCTTCTAGATCGCTTTGGTATAGATGATCTATATATCTTTGAGTATCATCTGTTACCCTGCTAGTAGCTGAACCCTCCACTCTTGCCCCTCCTTCCTGCATCTTTCGTATTATTCAGGACAGTAAAAAAGGTTGGTAGCTCTCTATAAGCCCCAACCTTGCATAAGCGAATATTTATCTGCTTTAATGCACTTTATTTCTTATAAACTAGAGAATGTTCCCTATTTTTTCTTGTACCCTTTGCCATAAACTTTTATTGAAAAAAATTCACAGTATGTTATAATGGTGGTACAAAAGTTTATAATATTAATAAAGCATATTAAAGCGTCTTGCAGGTCGCTTATGCTTGGCTTGAGACTTATAGAGTTGGTGGCTCTGTAAGTCTTTTTACTGTCTCTTTATCTATACTTTAATTATATCATATCTTCTTTATCTATACTTTAATTATATCATATCTCATGTGGATAAACAAATCTTTCAATTACTCCAAACCCCATTGTATAGAGGTCTTGCCATACAATCATACTATATATTGTATGTGTCTGCTATATCTGGCCTTCATATTCCTCTTTCTATGCGTTCAATAGCATGTCCTAATATAAATACATACCTAAGTGCTTATAATCGCTCTACGGGCTTATATGGGCGTCTAAATGCTATATGGTGTTATTGTCATGGGCTTTTGTTCTGTAATTGCCTCTTTTATATTGCGTTGGATAACTCTTTTATATAAAGCTGCGTAATCGTCTATTTCCTTCCTATGTGGTGCTATGCGTAAAATGATTATTTTGCGAATAGTATAAAACATCATTAAAATCCCTCAAATCGCCTTTAAATCACTTATAAGCATAAAATAATTAATCATATTAGGAATAACTATATAAAATCAATATCTTATAGCTTGAAGCTTCTACTAATTGCAGCATAAAAAAAAGTACCCTAGATTTTTAGGATACTTAGAATTTATATATATTTATAGCTGTCATGGGGTTGGTTTTGTAAACTTACCTATTTTGTGTTTGTTTTGTAAATCGACATTACCACCCCTACCCCTCACATTAGAAATATTATAATATAATTTGTCTTGTACCCCTCCCGTTTGTTGTTCCCCTGTAATATTTGATTTTTTATTGATAGGGGGGTATTATTAAATAAAAAAGATAGAGTTTTAAGGCTCTATCCTTTAGTGTCTTAGATTATACTTTTAAAATGTAATTGTAGTTGATTATTTGTCCCTGTGCTTAGATTAATAGCTTGTACCCATAGTTAGATATGGATATTAATATAAAAGCTCTTAAATCGCCTTCTAGGGCTTCATGGATATAAATAATATGAATATCTATATTTATCTACTAAATCCCTTATAAACAATCTCCAATAAGCTAATTAATAGATAAAGTCTTTTACTCTAATAAAAGCTAAATATAAAATATAATTATTTTCTTTAATAGTGCTTTTAAGGTTTTAATCTTTTAATCTTTTGAATGTTTTAGTAGAAGCAAGTATCATCTTTTAATGATGATGAAATTAGAAGTGATTTATTTAGTGTTATTTTAAGGTATCAATGGAATATAGGAATTAAAAATTATAAATTAATAGAGATTGCAGAAGATGATCTTGAAGAAAAAGAAAAAAATTAGAGTTATTAATATATAAATAACTTTAAAATAAAAATTAAGGAGTGTTTAACAATGGTAAATTGTAAAGCTTGTGGTAAGGAAATTGCAAAAGGGGTAAAAAAATGCCCTCATTGTGGTAAAGATCAGCGTAACTTTTTTATGAAGCATAAGATTATAACTGGTATTTTAGTTATTGTTTTATTAGCAGCATTAAGTGGAGTGATAGGTGGAGATGATAAACCTTCATCTGGAGGAGATATATCAAGTAAAGAAAATAGTAAAACAGAAGAAAATGTAGAAAAAGGTAAAGAGAAAGAAGAAAAGAAAACAGAATTTAAAGTAGATGAAGTTATTTCCTATAAGGATTTTGATTTAATTTTTACAAATCAAAGAAACATAAGTGGTATAAATGACTCTGAATACATTGTATTAGATGTAACTGTTGTGTCTAAAAAAGATAATTTTAATTTCTTTGGTGATGTTCAAGGGGTTACAGATGACAATGAGGTAGTAGATAATACTATAGCTTTTGTTGAAGAAGATTTGGGTGATCCAATAACGACAGCTTGGACAAAAACATTAAATAAACATCAAAAAGCAAGTGGATACGTAGCCTTTGATAAAAAAATAAATAAAATAGAAATTAGGAGTGATTTATTTTCAAACGATGTCATTTCTGTAATTGTGAATTAATTTATATTTTTATCACCTTCGCCTAACTTTGCTTAAGCATTTGAAATTTTAATAGTCAAGGTGGAGATTTTTTTCAAGTGGTTTTCTTTTAAAAAATACTACCTGATCCTTTACTTTTTATAAACGATTATTGCCAACAAACTTATCTTATTGAGTTGGCGATGGTCGTTTTTTTGTTTCCTTTTTTCCGTAAAAAAAGGAAGGTTTTAATCTTTTGCAAGTGATGAACTTACACTTGCTTCAGCTGGAAGCTGATTAGTTTTTTGTCAACCTGCCCTTTTATCCTTAATTCATACACTTAGTTTAACCCCCTTTCCTTCTCATACATATTTATATATTTGTATAATGTACTTCTACCAATTCCTAAATACTTTGCAAACCCTGTCTTTGTCATTTCTCCATAATCTCCATTTAAAAACTTTTCATATTCTTTAATAAATTCCTTTGGCAATCCTTCCTTAGGCCTTCCTAATGTCTTTCCTTTGGCTCTTGCTGCATCTAACCCTTGATTAATCCTTTGGACTGTCTTTTCTCTTTCCTGCTCTGCCATATGGGCCTTTAAAGTTATTACTATATCAATTATCATGTTATACATTCCATCATCAACTGTGTTATCCCATTCATTCATATAAGGTATATCTAATGCTATCAGTTTAATCCCTTTGGCCTTTAAGTCTTTGACTTCTGATATTGTATCGTCTGCATCTCTCCCTAATCTGTCTAAATCAGTAATAACTAATATATCCCCTTCCCTTAATGTCTTAGTCTTTAAATCCTTATATATGGGCCTATTCTCTGCTTTAACTGTTCCTGATATCCTTTCTTCTACTATTGCATCATATTTAAAATTATTATCTGCTGCATACCTTTCAAGTGTTACCTTTTGTCTATCTGTCTTTTGGCTTTCCTTATTGGTGCTAATTCTCATATATCCATAAATCATAATATAACCCCTTTCATTTCCTATTGTCTATATTATATCTGTCTATGAAATCATATTCAAATACCATAGACAATAATTAAGGTTATTTATGCCCTTTTACCTTCCTTTTCTTATTGTTTTACTTACTCTTTTACTGTTTATTAAATCATATGATTTATTGGACACTAATATTTTACATTTATATATATATTGTTAGCTTGTTTTTAATATTACCTTGTTTTTAATATTACTTTGTCTATAATATCCTAATATATTGGTCATTTATTAGCATCTTTACATATTAGGTATATAATATATTCCTTTTCACTCTCTGGCTTTTGTATTTGCCTCTTTTACTGCGTTGGAAAACTCTTTTTTATGGCCTCGGCTGTATCGTCTTTTAAAACTCGCATCATCAGAATAAAGAGGACATTCTTTATATGAGAGTGTCCTCTTCCCCTCTCATGCTATTAGTCTGTCTATGCTCATCAGGTTGTTATAGGCCACCTGTACCGCCATATAGGTCAGGATCTCCCTTTTGTTGCTCTTTTAATTCTCTTAATGCCCTTCTTCTCCAATAACTTTGGTTATACTCTTTTACCTTATCTGGATTTTTCTTTCTCCACTCTCTCTGGTACTCTCTTTGTTTCTCTCTTGCTAATTCCTCCAATTGCTCATCAGTTAACTTCTTATCCATGGTATCCACCTCCTTCTAGAATAAAAGCTATAATACACACATTTATAAAGAGCCATTTCACTAGGGTATTTAATACTAATAGCCTAATCGCACATTTATAAAGAGCCATTTCACTAGGGTATTTAATACTAATAGCCTAATCGCACATTTATAAAGAGCCATTTCACTAATAATTTAATACTAATAATAAGAGTAGATAAAAGAACTCATAGAGTAATAATCTTTCTTTGTGGTACATATTTGTACATGCACCCTATTCAACCCATTGATATATCTGTGTTTGCTCATGGTGGGGTAACTCTCCATTTTCATACTTTTCTACCTTCTATACATTCATACTTTTTCATGTACCACTATAAAGACTATTTCCTATTTCTAGGGTTCTTGCATTTTCCTTTTAAGCTGCGAATACCTTTAACCTGTCGTCTGGCAAATAGCTCTTTGATTTCCTCCTGCGTCAATAGATAACTACATGCTTTCTCTAAACAGTTATCACAATTAAGATCGCATATATTGAACTCGTCTATTTCAACTGTCATAACTACCTCATTGCTTAATGCAGGTATTCTATACTTGTTAGGTTTCTTATACTGGTCTTGTTGCACTATTTCCACCTTTCCCAACTCCTCCAACTTCTCTATCTGTTGTTTTAAGTGGCCTCTACGTGACTTGTTACCTGCTTCATTTATCTGCTTATAGGTCATATAGAATGTCCCTGTTTCGTCACAATAGGCCTTACCATGAATGTACAGTATGAAGTATAGGCGTCTCAATGCCTTACCCTTGATTGATAAGATCTCTTTTAAGTCTAATGCTGTAAGATCAACGTCTCTTTTATTTGTTTTAAGCTCATAGTCCCGTCTGTAGACTGTGTTTGTCATGTCCTTAATGTCTTGGTCTATCTCTTTGCTATTGCTCTTGTAAAGCTTCGTATCCTGCTTTGTAATCCATTCTTGCAGGAATGATCTTGTCTCCTCTTTGCTGTAACCTTTAATGTCTTTCAGGTATATAGCAATATTAAGCATGGTTACATGTCTAGTGTTAGGCTCGTTCATACCTAGATGTATTGTTTTCTCTATGGTGTCTATCTTATTAGCCATTGAATACTGCATAAAATGCGCCTTGCTCTTTAACTCTCTAAACTCATCTATCTCTATTAGCTCGTCATCTGTGAAGTAGCTTATCCTGCTTATGCTTGCATCATAGTTAATCTCTACCGCCTCATATACTGGCTCTGGGTCTATAGGTTCAATGGTCTGTATATATTCAAGGCTGTTGTCTACTTCTCGGCCAAACTGATTACAAAAATAGCAGTAATTATTGTAATGGTCTTTATTTTTGAAGTTTATCCCTAGTGGTAGCTTTATTGGTTTCCCATCTGCTCCTAATAGCTCTACTTTGTCAGGATTACCTGCATCTGCCATTACTATTGCATAAAACTTTGATAGTACATCATTAGGTACTAGTTTATTGAAGAATACGGCCACATGATAGCCCTTGTTACCGCTGTAACTGCAATGTATGTCCTCTGGCCTTACATAAGACGTTAAAGCTCTGTAAATGCTTTCTAGAACGTCTATAACCCTTGTGTCAATATCAAATATGATAAACTTGCTGTAGTCTTTTGGTGTAAAGATCGCTAATGTCTTTTGCTGTTTCAAATGTGCTTTAATGTCGCCATCTACTAATGCATAACGCCTCTTAATACCTATGCCTGTTGTTGAATATGTGCTATATGCTCCCTGTTGGTTCATCTCGCTATGCTTATATCTGGTAGTAATATATAGCTCATTGATCTTTTTAACTGCCTGTCTCTCGTTGTATTGCTCTGTCTCGTATTCTTTCAAGTAGTCATCATAGGCTATATTGTGTGTTTCGACGTGCTGTTTATTGGCTCGTTTCTCGTTACATATCTTGCATAAGCTATAACTCAATGCCTGTCCCCCTTTTATTCAGGACAGTAAAAAAAGGTTGGTAGCTCTCTATAAGCCCCAACCTTGCATATGCGAATATATTCCTGCTTTAATGTACTTTATTTCTTATAAACTAATGTTTATTTCTTGTTCCTTGTATATTATTATTTAATCTGACATTGTTTTTTCTTGATATCATGTTATAATGATATTACAAAGTGTTATATTAATAAAGCATATTAAAGCGTCTTGCAGGTCGCTTATGCTTGGCTTGAGACTTATAGAGTTGGTGGCTCTGTAAGTCTTTTTTACTGTCTATATTTTATTTTTTATCTATGTATCAATTATATCATATTTTATATCATATTTTTGTATGTTTGCTCCTTTACAAATAAAAATCTGTGGATAATTCCCCTTCTGGCTCTGGCTTTATCTCTGCATCTACCCATTCGCCCTTTATATCCTCGTTTTCATCTGTAAACACTAGTGGTACTATTCGCAAAATAAATATTCAGCGAATAGTACATAAAATGCTTGCAATCCCTTATAAATAATAGCCTTCGATATATTTTAAAAGGATATAAATCAGACTTACACCCTTTATGTGCGAATAAATATACACTTTTATGATAAATATACAACAACTAACCAACTTTTAGGACGGTTAATATGCAAATGTTTTATGTCCTTATATACAATATGACATCATAACATTATATACTTATCGAGCCCTCTTATCGCCCGTTCTTGCCTTTTAAATTGCTTATCCATAGTTCACTACCTTTTAAATGAAAAAAGGCGTTAAATCGCCCTTTAGTCGCTTGTACTTATACCGATAGGATAAAACATCCCCCCATGTTGGTTTTGCACTCATATTTTCCAACAAGTTATAAAATTTTCTAATCATCTGATCTAAATATTTTTTTATACCATGGTCGCTTTTGTCGTTCCTGTATATCTCGAATAGCCTTCATTAGCTGCCTATCCCTTTCCTCTTGCCTCGCCCTGTCCTTTTCTTTCACTGTTATTAATTCTTCTCTAGTTTCAACTAGTTCACCCTTCAATGACGATAACTCACCTTTGAGCTCTCTCACTTCCTGAAGAATACCCTGTTCAAGTCTGTGCATAGGCTTAGCCATACCCTCGTTAATTGATCGCTGTATAGCCCTTGTTATGTCCTCCTGCGTGATTATAGGGTTATCATTATGCACAATTATAGGCACGTTTTGAATATTCTTCGCCCTTTCAATCGCTTCTTCTGAAATGTCATACTGCGGCCCATATGGTCCGTCTATTAGTTCAGCTCGAAGCTTTCCGCTTTTTATCCATCTTCTAGCTGTTGACTCGCTTATATTCAATATACTGGCCGCCTCTTTTAAGTCCACCTATTACCACTCCCTACCTTGTCATACCTTGTCATATACGGTGAATAGTGTTGGTGCTACCCTCCTTTAGCTTTGGCTGTTAGGGTAACATCTGTATTCATCTTTAAATAGCCTGTCTCTCTGTCATCCGCCTATGGTAATAGTTCGACAATTTCTAATAATATCCTCTTTAAAAGGGCTAAACAAAACGGAACGTTCCGTAACGTTCCAAAGAAATCTAACGAATCCAAATCTGGATTGGTTGAAATATGCCCTTCGTAAACCTTTATATTTTAGTAAGCATCAATATGATGGAGAATGATGGAGGAGGATAGCACGCGTAAACCTGTATATTTTAGTAACCTTCTCTGCCGGTATTTTATATTTTTAAGTATAATTATTTTATGGAGGGACTTTTTATCCGAGTATTTCCGAGTGATGCTTTTACCTCTAATAAAAAAACAACACCCCTTTGCTAAAAAGCAACCCCCTCCCTTAACTTTGCTAAAAAAACTACAGAATAAAACCCGCGAGACACTACATTTTACGGGCTGTGAGAATATGCATATATATAGACAATTGCATATATGGACAAATTGCCGGTTTATCCATGTGTATTTTTAACATATTTTGAAGTACATTTCCTGCATTTAAGTTTGTAGATATGCCTTGATTTGAGATAACTTTAAAGAGCGTCTAGGGGGTTTAAAAGCTTCCAGGAGTGCTTTTAAAAGTTTAGTTGATGTTATATCTTCTAAAATTAATAATAGTTTATTTAAGAGTGAATTTGATAAGGAAAATAAAAAACAAATAAAAAGAAGTACACCTACATCGAGAAGATAAAATTAAGTATAAAAAAAGCACCTTTTTTAAGGTGTTTTTTGATGTTTTTGAACTTGATACTATAGAAATAACTCCTATCTTATTTCGTAACTAGTAAAGCCTTGAATTATCAATGTTTAATGGTGTTTTTAGGGTCGTTTTTCAGCATACTAAAATTGGACAGAAAAATATCCCTGTGTTATAATTTAATTGTTCAGAAAAAACCATAACCACAAGGGATATTTTATATCTTTTTTTTAATTTATCCCTTCTGGTTTCCAGAAAGGATTGATTAATTTGTCTACTAATGATTATAACACAGAATTAGAAATATTAAAAGATGTAAACAAGAATGGTAAGGATAATTTATGGCAGGAAAGGAAGCTTAACACTCTAGATCTAGCTGAAAGTTACAAACGACTAGGTTATAAAAAATATTATAGAGTCTTAGATTGCTCTACTTTTTTGGAATGAAGATATTATGTTGAATTAAAAGAGAAAAAGCTGATAAATGCTAACTTTTGTAAAGTGAGGTTGTGTCCTATGTGTGCTTGGAGAAGAAGCTTAAAGACTTTTGGACAAGTATCTAAGGTTATGGATTATGTAGAAGAAAATTATGATTATAAATATATTTTTTTAACTTTAACAGTTAAAAATTGTTATGGAGAAGATTTAAAAGATACTTTGGATTTAATGACTGGATCATTTAATAAATTAAATCAAAGAAAGCCATTTAAAAATGCTGTAAAGGGATATTTTAGAAGTCTTGAAGTGACTTACAATGAATATGAAAACACATACCACCCGCATTTTCATTTAATTTTAGCTGTAAATAATTCTTATTTTAAAGATACAAGAATTTATTTAACTCAAGAAGATTGGACTAATCTTTGGAAACAGTCTTTAAAAGTTGATTATACTCCAATAGTTGATGTTAGAAAAATTAAAGCTTCTGATGATGATACTTATGGAAAGGCAATAGCAGAAACTGCTAAATATACAGTAAAAACTAATGATTACTTAATTAAAGATGAAGAAGGAAAAATCAATGAAAAATTAACTGATGTAGTAGTTGATACCCTAGATACTGCTTTACATAGAAAGCGATTGGTTTCTTTTGGTTTTGTTTTTAAAGAAGTTCATAAAAAATTAAATTTAGATGATACAGAAGATGGCGATTTAAAAAATACTGATAATGATGATGAAATTAGAAGTGATTTATTTAGTGTTATTTTAAGGTATCAATGGAATATAGGAATTAAAAATTATAAATTAGTAGAAATAGCAGAAGATGATCTGGAAGAAAAAGAAGATAATTAAAGGGGGGTTTTATGTCTTTTTTTAAATGAATTAAAAATTATAAGATAGTGGAGAATTTAGAAGATGAATTCAATCGCAAAAAGGAAGAATTACTAGGTTTATAAAATACTATAAGATTACATTTATATAAATAGAATAAAAAATAGGGAGGTTTTATTATGGATATGTTTATATTTATAATAGGTTTTTTAGCTATACTTGTAGGATTAGTTTTATTAGTCTTCAATTTAATCAAAAAAAGACCTGTAAAGAAATATGGAATAACTATGTTGGTAGGATTAGTTTTGGCTATTACTGGCTTATTTATACCTATGAAAGACGATAGTACATTAACTGGACAAGACTCAGAAAAGAAAGAAATTCAAGATGAGGGAGAAGTTGAGGAGGTAACTCCTTACTCAAAAGAGATTGAACAAATTGATGGAAATATAAGTGATACTTTTAAAGGCAAGAATTATAACATTGAAATAGAAGGAGAAGAAGGAGATTATGAAGTTTCAATTGCTTTAGATGCTGATGATGATAGGTTTTTAGAATCTATTTGGTGTGGTAGTAATGGTTTAGATTTTCTTGAAGGTATGAAAGAATCTCAGCCTGAACTTGATAAAAATATAAATACTTATGAATTATTATTTTTTGCTGAAGATTCACAAACTTATTCAAGCAAGGTAGATAATTCAGACTCGAATGAGATAAAAAAGTTAGATTTAGTTTCAGAAGAAAGTGGAGAGGTTGTTATAGTTACTACTGAAGATGTAGAAAAATTTCATGCAGCTGAAAAAGAGCGAAAAGAGAGAGAAGAAGCTGAGCGTAAAGAACAAGAACAAGAAAAATACAATACTGGAATAACAGTAAAAGATATGGCTAGAGATAAAGATGGACTAGCAGGTTCTCTTGTTACATTTTCTGGTAAGATAATACAGGTTATGCAAGGAGATGGCTATAATCAATATAGAATGGCTGTAGATGATGATTATGATCAAGTTATACTTATAGAAATTTCAGATGATCAATTAGAAACTAATATACTTGAAGATGATTTTATAACTATTCAAGGTGTTAGTTTTGGAAATGTAGAATATGAAACTGTAATGGGTGCTAAGAAAAGTGTGCCTGGAGTAATAGTTGATAATTTTACTCTGAATTAAAAAAATTAATAGATTAATATTAATTAGTGTTTTTGTCCATTATAATTAGAAAACCAAAAGACAAAAATATATTTACTTTTATTGAGTTGGCTTTTGGTATTTAAAAGCCAATGGACAAAATAGAAAAAGTCAAGGATTGTTTAGGTGGAGATTTTTTCAAGTGGTTTTTTTGGGTAGTGTGAAATAGTTTGTGTTTCATCATTCCAGGTCAAGGAATTTGACAAAAATTAAAACTATTTAAAGATAAAAATTTATATTAATATAGATTCAATAAGAATCATAAATTAGATTTAATAATTTAGTATATTCTTGCACATTAAAATTAAGCTGTCAAGCTTTATACTTTTTTTATAAAAAATATGCTAAAATAGTAGCAGTAGTAAATGTGGGGCTTGTGGGTAATTGCATAGCAATTATCCATAAATCCACATTTTATTTTTTATGCTTTTTTAAGACATCTTCAAAGAATATATTTAATTGAGCCAATATTTGATCCCAACCTCTCATCCTAGTTGTCCACTTGGCTGTAGCATTTACCATTGCTAAATAAAGACTCTTTTCTAAAGAAAAATCGGTAGGAAAGATTGTCTTATTTTTGGTCACTTTTCTTAGTTGTCTATTAAAGTTTTCTATGGTATTCGTGGTGTACATCAGCTTCCTGATTTCTGGTGGATATTTGAAAAATACTGATAATTCAGCCCAATTATTACGCCAGCTTGATACGCAGCTTGGGTATTTACTGCCCCATTTGTCTTCAAAGAAATCTAATTGAATTAATGCTGTTTCTTCATTATTTGCTTTATATACAGTCTTTAAGTCTTTCATTAATTCACGTATATCCTTGTAGCTTACATATCTGGTGGAACTTCTAATTTGATGAATTACGCATTTTTGAATTTCTGCCTTTGGATATACGGCAGTTATTGCCTGGCTAAAGCCGGGTAAATTGTCTGTTGAAAAAATCAGAACATCTTCTAAACCTCTATTTTTAAGATCATTTAATACCATTAACCAATATTTTGAACTCTCATTTTCATCAACATACATACCTAACACTTCTTTTAATCCGTCCATTGTATACGCTAAAACGATGTATACTGCCTTTTTAACCACAACCCCATTGTCTCTTACGTTGTAGTGGATTGCGTCCATAAAAACGAATGGATAAACGCTCTCTAAGGGTCTTTGTCGCCACTCTTCAATTGTCGGAAGTATTTTATTTGTTATCTTTGTAACTGTTGATTCTGATAGTCCAAATCCATAGATTTCTTGAATGTGAGCAGATATATCTCTTGTTGTCATACCTCTTCCATACATTGATATTATCTGATTTTCAATGCTCGATATGTCCTTCTCATACTTTTTAATTATTTGTGGTTCAAAGCTTCCGGTCC
>JAQVDB010000056.1 GCA_028698525.1 Clostridia bacterium | reverse complement strand
ATCGTTAATTCTCACTCTTTGAGATTTTACTGTTCAAATATATACCATTCATGTAAACATCCATATAATTCATCCTCCGAGTAAACCTCAACATCTTTTATTTTTTCTGCCGCTACTAACGAGGATGTCCTAAAATAAAGACTTATATATGGCAAATCCTCGCCTATAGTCTTTGCTATATCAATGAAATTTGATCTAAATGCTTTTTCTTGAGTATATTGTCCTACCGAATCCAGTTGTTGGTCAAGTTTCTCGTTACTATAATAAACAAAGTTTGTTCCATCTTTAATAGCTCTGGAATGAAAGGCAAATGATAAATCAGGAACTCTGGATAAATTATAGCCAATCAACACGGCATCAAAATCCCCTTTTTTTATTATTCCTTGTAATTTAGTGCCGGCATCTGGATCATCCTGTACTTGTTGCCATTCAGCATACTTTAAATCAATATCCATCCCAAGTTTTTCAAGGTCCTTAACTATCTCCTGTGCAACTATCTTGCGTATTTCATTTTCTTCATTAGTCAAAAGCTCAAATTCAAGTTTGATTTCTTTTCCATCTATCTCTTTGCTAAGTATGCCATCATTATCTTTATCAGTCCATCCTCCCATACTAAGCTGCTCCTCTGCCTGTTTAGGATCAAACTCATAAATATCAAGAGATTGATCATATAACCATGACTGTGGCTGAACAGGTACATCTACATCAATTGCATGGTTCAGGAGAACCTTTTCAATTATCTTAGCTTTATTTATACCCATGGCAATTGCTTTTCTAACAAACTTATCTTGAAAAATAATATCTTTTTGATTTAATGCAATAAACTCATATTCTTGAGTAACAAAATCGCAGGTATTCATATTCTCAAACTGATTATATTTTTCAGCATCTATTGCCTTTGCACTGCATACATCAATTAACCCGGTCTCCAATGCAGCTATTTGGGCTTGCTCATCTGGCACCAGTTTGACATTTATTTTATCTATATATGGCTTTGCCTTCCACCAATCTTTATTGGATTTAAGCAGCATATCTTTTCTATTATTATACTCTGTAACTTGATATGCTCCCGTTCCTACAGGTAATATATGCTGATTCTTGAGCATGAACTCAGCAGACTGATAATAGTGTTGGGGAATAATAGGAATAGATAGTATGCCCAACATCCCGCCAACCGGCTTGTTGAATACGACCCTGATGCTGTTTTTATCCTGTACATTATAACTTTTTATAAAAGTGCTCAATTGACTTTTATAAGGAGATTCTATTTTATTGTTAAATATCATATCAAGAGTGAATTTAACATCATCTGCAGTCAATTCTTCGCCATCGTGCCACTTCACACCCTGCCTTATAAAAAAAGTCACTTGCTCACCATCGCCTTCAAATTCCCATGAACTTGCCAAACCTGGTTCTACCTTGAATTCACTGTCATACTCAACCAAATTATCATATATTAAATTGAAGACATTATATGAACTTTTGCTAGTCAACAATAAGGGGTTTAACCAAGCAGAATCCACCATCGAAATCCTCATTTCGCCACCGTACACCGGGTAAGGATCAACTTGCTTTTCTTCATCCTTCTCTTTTTGTTGCTGTTGTGATTCATCATCAATTAAATCTTCTGGTTTAAATAAATATGAACAACCAACAAGCATATTGATAATAAAAGCCAACATCAACAGCAGGCATAAATGCTTTTTCATTAAACGCCCTCCCATTTTTACTTGAGCTTTGCTAGCTTATTATTCTCCACTATCCCCGGTATACGACCTCTCTTTGCAACTGGCTTGCCTTCCACTTCCTTGATGTCCATAGTCATATCTATGGGAGGTGCCGCTGATATGTAGCTTCCTACTCCAAAAGCATCTGCTCCAGATTCTGATAAGATAGCTATCTTATCAGGCGTAAGACCTCCTGATACAAAAATCTTTACATTTTCAAATCCAATCAAATCTAATCGAGCACGTATCTCTTTTATTAGTGCTGGTGTAACACCACCCCTCTCGCTGGGAGTATCCAGTCGAATACCATTTAACTTATCGCCTAAAAATTGTGCCACCCTAATAGCTTCTTCAGCTTCATCCTTAAAAGTATCCACCAATATAATACGTGGATCATTTTCAGGCATTGATTCATCATATGCTTTTGCAATCTTTAAAGTATCACCAGCTATCAAAAAAGCAGCATGTGGAACTGTTCCTGAAGGCTCCTTGTTCATCATCTTTGCAGCTAGGATACAACTTGCATTATCAGCTCCTCCTATCACTGCAGCTCTTTCCATGACAGGAGCAACTGCCGGATGTACATGTCTTGCACCAAAACATATAAAAGGCTTGTCCCCACAAGCTGTTCTACAATGGGCAGATGCAGTGGCCCATCCACTTGAACTGGCTAAACTTCCTAAAAAAACAGTTTCAAATATTCCAAACTCAGAATATTTTCCTTTTATCCTTACAAGGGTTTCCTTAGATTCAAAAGTATCCCCTTCATTCAATGCCCAAACTTGAACATCCTTGTTGTCAAGTATACTCATAACTTCATCGATCCCGGCAAATACCCCTGGCTTTCTTGCAAATATCTCTGCAGTCACAACTTTATTTTCACAGTCAATATATTTTAACATGTCCATTGTTCTTACAAAATATATATCAGTGGTTGCACCAGCCATAATTTCCTCATGATTTGCTGAATAAAAATTCCTTTTAGATTCTAGTTTTAATCCTTTGACATCCTCAAGCGTTTCTATCTGTTTCATTGCAGAGTGTCATTCCTTTCTTTTTAATCCATATGATAAAATATTATATCATGAAAAATCAAGTTATTTATATATATTTTTGTACTTGTTATATTTATCTATCACTTTATGTACATAATTATCCGTTTCCTTAAAAGGTATCCTGTTTAAAGATATTCCATCATTACTGTAATTTTTGTCAGATAGCCACTTGTTTACATTGCCTCGGCCTCCGTTATATGCTGCTAAAATATTTCTTAAATTATCTCCAAACTCTTCCCTTAAATTATCTATATACCAACAACCAAACATGATATTTATTTCAGGGTCAAATAACATTTTTTCTGAAAACTGCTTATAATCAATTTTATGAGCGATCCATATTGCAGTAGGAGATGTTATTTGCATCAATCCCAATGCATCCTTGTGGGACCTTGCGTTTGGGTCAAAATTGCTTTCCACAGATATTATGGAAGCTACTAAATAAGGGTCTATTTCATACTTGTCGGAATATTTGAATATCAACTCTTTATAACTTATTGGATTTAAAACTCTCTGAAAAAAAGCAGAATTATAAACCATCCAAAAAACCAAAACAATAATAAATGTTATAGCAATAGTAATGCATATCTTTTTCAACCGCCACAGACCTCCGTCAAAACTTTGTTCCATAAGTTTTCTGTTTGCTTTAAAGTATATTCTTCGGTGAAATTATTATCTATTATATAATCTGCATATTTGACCTTCTGTTCCAGTTCCATCTGACTTTTTATGATATTCAATGCATCTGTATAACTTATATTATCCCTTTTCATCAACCTTTCGATCTGTACCTGTTTCTCTAAAAATACTAACCATACTTGGTCCATTTTTTTATAGATGCCTGTTTCAATTAAAAGTGCGGCATCTACCACTACTACAGGTATATCTTTATTGCAGACATCTTCAATCCTTGAGCTTATCTCTCTGATTATTTCAGGATGAATTACTTTATTCAACTTTTTGAGCATGACCGCATCATTAAACACTATATTTCGTACTAAAGGCCTATTTAAATTTCCATCATTATCTACAATCTCTTTACCTAATTCATCCTTTAATTTTTGTAAAACAAAAGAACCCTTTTTAGTTATTTCCCTGGAAACTATATCTGCATCTATTACATATGCACCAAGGTGCTTTAGATGGGCCGATACCGTGCTTTTTCCACTGGCTATACCGCCTGTCAACCCAATTTTTTTTGTTTTTAAGACTTTATTTTGCATCATACCAAGTTTCTCCCACATTGATATCCACCAAAAGAGGCACCTTTAACTCAACTATAGATTCCATGGTGTGTTTTACCATATCCTTCACTACATCTAATTCAGGCTTAAATACTTCCAATATCAGTTCATCATGAACCTGAAGTATCAATTTGGTTTGCATATGCCTTGATTTTAAATTAGCATATACCTTTATCATGGCTTTTTTTATGATATCGGCTGCTGTTCCTTGTATAGGGGTATTCATTGCTATCCGCTCACCAAATGTCCTGATATTATAATTTCTTGATTTTAACTCCGGTAAGTCTCTTCTGCGGTTAAATAGAGTAGTTACATAACCGTTTCTCTCGGCAAACTTCACAATGTTATCCATATATTTTTTCACACCGCTATATTTATTAAAATAACTATCTATATATTCCTTGGCCTTTTTTCTGCTTATGTTCAGATTGCGGGCCAACCCAAAATCACTTATTCCATACACTATTCCGAAATTTACCGCCTTTGCATCTGATCGCATAGACGGAGTTACCTTATCGATAGGAACATCAAATATTTGAGATGCAGTGCGAGTGTGAACATCCTGTCCTTTTATGAAAGAATCTATAAGGTTTTCGTCTTCAGATATATGTGCTAAAACCCTCAATTCTATCTGAGAATAATCTGCTGAAAGTATCAAAAAATCATCATTATCGGGTTTAAATACCTTTCTTATCTGTCTCCCCTGTTCCATCTTAATGGGGATATTCTGCAAATTTGGTTCGGTGCTGCTAATCCTACCGGTAGAAGTAACTGTTTGATTAAAGCTTGAATGAATTCTTCCCGTCATTGGATTTATTACATTGATCAGTCCATCTATATATGTTGATCTTAATTTTGCCATATGTCTGTATTCTATGATGTATTCTATTATTTCATGCCTATCCAAGAGCTTTTCTAACACCTCTATATCAGTAGAATATCCGGTTTTTGTCTTTTTAACTACAGGAAGATTTAATTTTTCAAAGAGTATAATGCCTAATTGCTTGGGTGAATTAATATTGAACTTTTCCCCGGCAATTTGATAAATACGTTGCTCTAGCTCTGAAATTCTCTCACTGAATTCATCTTTCAGTTGTTTGAGAATTTTTTTATCTGCTCTAAAACCGTATATCTCCATGTCAGCAAGTACTTGTATCAATGGAAGCTCTATATCATAGAACAATCTTTCAAGGTCATCATCTTTTAACCTGCTGTTTAATACGTCCTTTAACTGCATGATATCCACAATATCTCCGCTACTTATACCGTAATCTATCGCCAATTCTTCTAATTTATAAGATGCTCTGGTAGGTTCTATAACATAAGCAGCTATCATAGTATCAAATGCAATACCTTTAAGTTCAATATTATTTTTATTTAACTCAATTAGTAGTTGCTTTAGGTCGTGCCCGTAGATACTTATTGACTCATCTTCAAAAATATCCTTAAATGCCTTTAAAAATTTATTGTAATCCATTCCTTTGCTTAAAAGGTCTTGAACCAATTTAATTCTAAAGATGTGCTTATCATCATATGAAATTATAACATCCCGTCCTATATTGATAGCCATTTTTCCGTTTTTTCTTATATTGTCCTTAATTTTATTTATACCTTGCCAATCACATACATCTTCTATTTTTCTTTGTAGATTGCTTTTATTTGTATCAAAATCAAATCCCATCCTATCTATCAGACTATTGAACTCTAACTCTTTAAATATTTGATAAACTTGCTGATTTTTATAATCTTTGAAGGTGCATTGACTAAAATCCGATTCTATAGGCACATCTGTTACTATCCTGGCAAGCTCCCTGCTCATCAAAGCCTGTTCCTGATATTTTTCTATGTTTTCTTTAAGTTTTTTACCTGACACTTTATCCTTGTTGTCCAATACATTTTCCAATGTATCAAACTGTTTAAGCAACTTTAACGCTGTCTTTTCGCCTACACCGGGAATACCCGGGATATTATCGGACTTATCGCCCATAAGACCTTTTAAATCTACCATTTGTTCAGCGGTTATTCCGTAGGTTTTTTCTATCTGCTCCTTAGTATATTTTTCAACATTAGTTATTCCTTTTTTAGTGATAATTATGTGTATGTAATCAGATGCCAACTGCAATGCATCTCTGTCTCCTGTAACTATCAACGCATTTATCTTTTCACACTCTGCCCTTTTTGCCAATGTTCCCAGCACATCATCTGCTTCAAACCCGTCTATTTCGAACATCCTTATACCCATCGAACTGAGCACTTTCTTGAGCAGTTCTATCTGGGATACCAATTCATCAGGGGTCTTTTTCCTGCCTGCTTTATATTCATCATACTGCTCGTGTCTAAAGGTAGGCGCCTTTCTATCGAAGGCAACACCTATATAATCCGGCTTTTCCTGGTCTATCACTTTAAACATCATGTTTAAGAAACCGTATACCGCATTAGTGTATACTCCTTGTTTGTTAGACAAAAGAGGTAAGGCATAGAATGCCCTATGAATCAAACTATTTCCATCAATTAAGATCATTTTTTGTTGTGGCATTATCTCTCTCCTTTAAAACATTGATTATCTTATATTATATATAAAATACAACAAAAAAAAAGGAAATATGCTTATAAAGCACATTCCTTTAATACGAATATACTACATTTACCTTGGCACTTACTTCCAGTTGCCCCGGCTGAATAGGAGTTTGCACCGCCTCATCAGCAAGCTGCACCGCTTCCTCCTTCATATAACCATCTATCACTATTCCCTCTTTCTCTGTAACCTCGCTGATATATAACATATCTTTTATCTTTACTCCCGCAGCCCCAGCCACTGATTCTGCCTTCCCTTTGGCCTCCTCTACAGCTTTAGCTAAAGCCTCATCATAACTTTTCTGCTGATCTGCCAGCCCGAATTGTATGCTCCCTGCTCGATTCACGCCGGCCTTAGCTACCACATCTATTGTTTCTCCTACCTTCTCAATGTTTCTTATGATGACAAGTACTTCGTTAATTACAATATAACCATCTACATGAGCTTTTCCGTTTTGATCATACCTTTCTTTAGGATAAATATTATAATTATTTGTCTGTATATCCTCATCTTTTATTCCCATTGACTTTAAACTGCTTATCACTTTATCCATCTTTTCTGAATTATCTATCTGGGCTGTCTTCGCAACCTTATCTTCGGTCTGCACCCCAAAACTTATATAAGCAATATCAGGCTGTACGAATATTCTTGATTGCCCGATAACTGATATTACCTTGTTATTCCCCAGCTTATTTTTGTCAGTACTGATTATATCAGTCCCTTGCGCTTTGGGTGCTTTGAAAATCTCTATAGCGCTGAATACACAGATAAGAGCGACTAACGTTATCAACGTAATATATACAGTGCTTTTTTTCAAAACAAACATCACCTCCTGATTACATATTTCTTAAATAACCATATTGCTAATAAGATCAAAGGAATATATGGAAGTACAGCACCGATAAAAATGATAAGCGCCTCTATACCCTTAACAAGACTGTTTAACGATTTGATAAAGCTATTTGCCATCCTCTGCCATAAATTCTGGTCAATTTTCTCAATTTCCTCTTTCTTTACTTCATAGATATTTATAGATATTGTAGAATACTCCACAAGGTGATCCCATTTTTTCAAAGTACCTGTGAGGTTCTCTATCTCAAGCCTTATCCTGGACAACTCGTTTTCTAACTTTAATATAGTATCCAGCTTTTCCGCTTTTTCTAATAAGGCCAGAAGCCTTTCTTCCTGAATCTCAAGAGTTTTCAACCGTGCCTCTGTATCAAAGTACTGAGATGTTATATCCTCACCGCTCTCACTCAGCTCAATGATCTCACCGTACCCCTTTATCACTTCAATAAACTGTCCAAACTTTCCCTGTGGGACTTTTAATTCAATATGTGCACTCCTTGAAACATCCTTGCTAAACCCGGAAATATTCGAATTTTTAACATAGCCTCCTTGGATTTCCACCATTTGAGTTATTTTTCTAATAATACTGTCAAACTCCACTGTTTCCATTTCTATATAGGCATTATTTATTATCTTTCTTCCTTCAATACCGCGAAAAAGTGTATCTGCATCTTCTTTAGTCTGTTCGCCCGCATCCTGTTCCTCTTCCGGAGAGACTTCCTGACTTTCAGCTTTATCTTGGACTCCCGCTGTGTCATATGCCATATCATCTTCAGAGCTTTCCGATTCCGCTACTTGTTCATAATTTGCACCACCATCCATCATTTGTTCAACAGCTGTTTTTTTATCGCTGGAACCCATATAAAATCCTGCTTTAATCAAATTGTATGACACTACTAAAATCGCTAATATTGCCGCAATAGAAACTAATCTCTTCCAATCGAAATGTAGTATTCCAGCTTTTTTTCTTTTTTCGTCCTGTGTCTGTTCCAATAATTTTTGATGCAGCTGTTTTTCGTAGCCTTCAGGCAATTCTACTTCAGGTATATCTCTGCATTTTTCAACTATTTCACAAATTTTATTGTATTCTTCTCTGCACCTTTTACAGCTGTGCATATGTTCAACAAACTCATTACACTTTGAGTTTTCTAATTGTCCATCAATATACTCCGATATAAAATCCTTAAATTCATTGCAAGTCAACTCTATCCCTCCTTCCTACTATTTTGACGGAACCTATTTTCTTTTTGTTCCATATCTTTTTCTAATATATCTCTCAAATAATTTCTCCCACGACTCAACCGAGATTTTACAGTACCGATGGAACACTTCTGAATATCAGCTATTTCGCTATATGTAAAACCATGTAAATCTTTGAGCACAACAGCCGCTTTGAATTTATAGGACAGCTTATTTATTGCAGATATTATCTCATCCCTAGATTCCCTCCTGTTCAATTCAAATTCAGGAGAATTGCCCCTCGAATCTGTTTCAGCTATTCCTATGCCTATATCCTCCATTTGCTCAAGAGATACGATGTTTTTTTGTTTTTTTCTTTTTCTCAACTGGTCTGCACATGTATTCATAGTTATCCTATATAACCATGTTGAAAAAGATGATTCTTTTCTAAATTTCCCCAATGCTCCATAGACCTTCAAAAAAACTTCTTGAGATGAATCTACAGCATCATAGTCGTTACCAAGCATCCTATAGCAAAGATTATATACTTTTTGCTGATATGGCTGGATCAATTCTTCAAAGGCCTGGAAATCTCCTTTAACGCTCTTTTTAATCAAGTCATTCTCACCTGTACTCAATCTTCCTTCACTCCTTTCATAGGAACAAAATCACACCTATAGATTTTAGACGAAAAAATATAAATTATTGTTCCATGTTAATCCATATATTTTAAAGTTGGACAAACATAATAAAAAACCTGCATAGTAAACATTAATTTTTTAATAAAAATTATTGCATAAATTATTTAACTATGTTATCATATTCATTGTCACGATTCTTATATGCCGCTGTGGCGGAATAGGCAGACGCACAGCACTCAAAATGCTGCGTCCTCTGGACGTATCGGTTCGACTCCGATCAGCGGCACCAAAAAAAGAATGGTTCTAACAATATTGTTAGAACCATTCTTTTTTATTGTTCAAACATTATATCCTTATTTTTAACCCCTTTATTTTTTAAATCTAATTAACATACGGGTATATTTCTCATAAATCAGCAAGTCTTTTTAATCATTATCCAATAGTTTTTAATAGAAATCTCATCTCAGTATATAATCTTGTTTATTTTCATCTGCTGCTTGGTTATACTGAGAATAATCCACACTCACATTTCCGCACATCTTCTCTGCCTGTTTCATAACAACTTTAAGCGCATTTTTTGCTTGTTCAGGTGGATAATCATATTTTTTAAGAAGTCTTTTTATAATCCTTCTCATGCCTGCCTGAGCACTTTTTCTTACGCTCCAGTCAACAGTAATATTATTTCTTATAGCTAAAGTCAACTCTTGGGCAATCTTTTTTAAAGTCTCATCAGTCATAAATTTTTTAACAGCTTGGTCTGCTGTCAATGCATCATAAAATGCTATTTCATCTTCATTAAGCCCTAAATTTTTTTCTTCTTCTTTTACCCTTTTCATCTCATGGGCCATTCTGATCAGTTCTTCAATGACCTCTGCATTGGTGATAGCCTGATTTCTATATCTATTGAGAGCTTTTCTCAATTTTTCGGAAAACTTTTCCGATTTTACCACATTTCTCTTTTCCATTGACTTTATATTGCCCTCTAATAATTTCTTCAGCATCTCTACTGCTAAGTTTTTATGCTTGATTTCTCTAACTTCATCCAAAAACTCTTCTGATAAAATAGAAACATCAGGTCTTTTAAATCCCATCACATCAAAAACATCGATTACATCTTCTGATATAATAGAGCGCTCCAACATTTGATTTACTCTAACTTCAATCTCTTTATTAGATCTTTTAACTGTTTCTTTTTGCCTTAACTTTATCAAACTTGCCTTCACAGCTTTAAAATAACTTACTTCTAGCGCTTTTGCTTTCCCTTCATCTGTAGCTGCGCATAGAGAATGTGCCTTTGCTAATTCTACTGCTATTTTCTTAAATTCTTTCTGTTCTTTTTCTGGCTTTCCCAGTATAAAATCCATCCCACCTGTGATAGCTCTAATCCTTTCAACTTGAGATGTGCCCATGTATTTGGAATAATCAAATCCATGCATCATTCCTTGAAGTATTTCAAGTTTTTCTAACATAATAGAAACTGCTACCGAAGTATCAATTCCTGTATTTTTCTTATCTACATCTGTATATTCTTTCAATGCGCTCTTTAAATTCTCAAGAATCCCTAGATAATCAACGACTACACCACCTGATTTATCCTTAAATACTCTATTGACTCTTGCAATTGCCTGCATGAGAGTATGACCTTTCATAGGTTTGTCAATATACATGGTATGCATCGATGGTACATCAAAACCAGTAAGCCACATATCTCTAACAATAACAATCTTCAATTCATCATCGTTATCCTTCATTCTTTTAGCCAATATATCTCTTCGTTGCTTCCCACCAACATGTTTTTGCAGTTTTTCATTGTCTGCAGCACTTCCTGTTATAACTACCTTTATCCTGCCTTTATCTACATCATCATTATGCCAGCCTGGTCTTAACTTAACTATCTCATCATAAAGCTCTGCACAAATTCTTCTGCTCATGCAAACAATCATAGCTTTACCATCTATAGTCTTAGATTTTTCTTCATAGTGAGCAACGATATCTTCAGCAAGTTTTTTCACCCTATTTGGCGATCCCACTATGGCTTCTAGCCTTGACCATTTAGTCTTGCTCTTTTCTCTTTCAAGTTCTTCTTGGCCCTCAGTTACTTCTTCAAACTCTTCATCTATCTTCTTTAATTCTTCATCATCAGTTTCTAACTTAATAATTCTGTTTTCATAATATATTTTAACAGTAGCTTCATCCTCTACTGCTCGTGTCATATCATAGGTATCTATGCAATGTCCAAAGACGGCAGTTGTAGAGCGATCCTCTAAATCTATTGGTGTTCCTGTAAACCCTATAAATGATGCATTCGGAAGGGCATCTCTTAAATATTTTGCATAACCATACTTAACTTCACCTGTTTTTATATTAGTTTTTGCATCCAACCCATATTGACTCCTGTGAGCTTCATCAGCTATGATGATAACGTTTCTTCGGTCTGTAAGAACAGGCATTTCTCCTTCTTGAGGTTTGAACTTTTGAATGGTAGTAAATATGATTCCTCCTGATTGCCTATCGTTCAATAAATCGAATAATCCATTAATTTCTTTTGACTTTTCCTTGGCTTGCTGTTTCTTTTGTTCATCTGTTAGCTTTCTAACATCTGCTTGTTTTGGAGTTTGTCTCAGTATATCTTCAGATTTTGAAAAAGTACTAAATAGCTGATCGTCTAAGTCATTTCTATCTGTAATCACAACGATAGTTGGATTATTTAATTCTCTTACTAATCCTGCTGCATAGAATACCATAGACAAGCTTTTACCAGATCCTTGAGTATGCCAAATAACCCCTATTTTCCTGTCTCCTTGTTCACTAGTAGCTTCTTTAGTTTTTTCAATGGCTTTTTTAACTGCAAAATATTGATGATAGGCAGCAAGAATTTTAATAATTGTTTTCTTACCCCCTATTTTATTCCCTTCTATATTTTTCTCTTGTTCTTTGGATTCTTGAAATACAATGAAATTTTTAATGATATCTAACAGTCGATCTTTTGCAAGCATACCATAAAACAAAACCTCATACTGCGGCTTTGACAGCGGCTCAACTGTCTTTCCGTCAATGCTTCTCCAATTCATAAATCTTTCTTGATTAGATGTAATAGTCCCTGCCTTTGCATTGATTCCATCTGACAAGATACAGAATGCATTGTAATTAAACAGCGAAGGAATATCTCTCTTATAGGTTTGAATTTGGTTATATGCGTTTTCGATCCCTACATTTTCATCACTTGCTGATTTAAGTTCAATCACCACTAATGGAATTCCATTGACAAATATAATTAAATCAGGTCTTCTCTCTTCATTCTCTATAATTGTAAATTGGTTTACCACTAAAAACTGGTTATTCTCTACATTATCGAAATCAACGATATATGCTCTTTTGGTTCTGATATTGTTATTTTCCTTATAAGATACCTCAACGCCTTCTGTCAATAGTCTATGAAAGTATCTGTTGTTTTCTTCCAGCATAGGGCTATTAAAGGTAATGATTTGTCTATAGGCATCTTCTATGGCTGA
>JAQVDB010000055.1:5055-13079 GCA_028698525.1 Clostridia bacterium | reverse complement strand
ATATATAAAAGAAAATAAATGGCATGAGATTAGAGAGCCGAATAAATTGGATTAGGGATAATCTGATTTATTCGGCTTTTTTATTGCTATAAGGAGGAATGCTGATGTTTGATGTGCTCATAATAGGTGCTGGGGTAATAGGGGCAGGTATAGCCAGGGAATTATCCAGATACAGATTAAAAGTAGGAGTGTTGGAGGCCCAGTCAGATGTTGCGATGGGTAGCAGTGGTGCCAATAGTGGAATAGTCCATTCAGGGTATGATTGTATGCACGGCAGCAACATGGCAAGGTTAAATGTGGCAGGCAACTCGTTATATGATCAATTGAAAAAGGAGTTAGATATTCCATTTAAACGGATAGGTTCGATTGTATTGGCATTTGATCATCGGGATATGAGAGTGCTGGATGAGCTTATGCAACAAGGGCAGAGAAACGGGGTAAAAGGATTGGAGATATTACCTACCAAAGCAATAATACAGATGGAGCCTAATGTGAACCCTACTATTAAAGGCGGTTTATGGGCACCTACCGGAGGTATAACCTGTCCCTACGAGTTGACCATAGGAATGATGGAGAATGCGGTAGAAAATGGTGTTCAGCTTTACCTGGAAAGTCCTGTCATACAAATACAGAGAAATGATAGCTTGGGATTTTCAATAAAAACTCCTAAAGGCATTTTCAGCACCAAATATTTGATAAATTGTGCAGGGGCACACAGCGATGAAATAAATGGTATGGCAGGAGGGGAACCTTTTAGGATTATCCCTAGGAAGGGAGAATATATTTTATATGATAAGAAATATGGGCAACTTGTAAATCATGTACTTTTTCATACTCCCAATCGAATGGGAAAAGGAGTGCTGGTAGCCCCTACAGTGGATGGGAATTTGCTCAACGGACCTAGTGCTGATGATGTAAGAGAAAAGTCCGATGTTTCAACTACCTCACAAGCATTAGAACACGTATATGAAATGGGTAAAAAATCTATACCTACTCTTCCGAGGGAAGGCGTCATACGGGTGTTTTCAGGTGTGAGGGCTGTTTCGGATAGAGGTGACTTTATTATAAAGGAATCTGAAAAATCAAAAGGTCTTATAAATGTAGCAGGTATCTGTTCTCCCGGATTGACTGCAGCTCCGGCTATAGCTAGAGAAGTTTTATCTATATTCGAAAATATGGTGGGAGGGCTTGCGAAGAAAAAGGATTTTAATCCTTTCAGAAAAGCTATCCTAAAGTTTAGATGTATGGACGATGTCCAAAGACAGCAGATGATACACCATGATGAAAAGTATGGAAGAATAGTATGCAGATGTGAGAATATAACAGAAGGTGAGATAGTGGATGCACTTGCAAGATCTGTGCCTGCTAGGACGTTGGATGCAGTGAAGCGTAGAACGAGAGCAGGGATGGGCAGGTGTCAGGGAGGTTTTTGTACTGTAAGGATTATGGAGATAATGGAGAGGGAATGTGGTATACCTATTGATGAAATTACTAAAAATGGTGGGGATTCAAAGATTGTCTCGAGTAGGATAAAGCAGCCTTTTGGGAGGAGTGAAGTTTTAAGATGATATATAAAGAAGTAGATGTTGCAGTGGTCGGAGGAGGACCTGCCGGATTGGAGGCCGCCATTTCATGTAGAGACAGCGGTATAAAAGATGTGGTTATACTGGAAAGAGATGAGCATCTTGGGGGTATACTCAATCAATGCATTCATAATGGATTTGGGCTTCATTGGTTTGGAGAGGAGCTTACAGGCCCTGAATATGCTCAAAAATTTGTTGATCAGATACAAAAAAGTAATATAAGATATTTTTTAAATACAACGGTTCTAGAGATAAAGGATGATAACAGCTTGATGTGTATCAATCCCGATCATGGAGTTTTCGCTATAAAGCCTAAAGCAGTGATTTTAGCCATGGGTTGCAGAGAGAGAACTAGAGGTGCATTGAAGATTCCCGGATTAAGACCTGCAGGTATATATACTGCAGGCATGGCGCAAAAATTAGTAAATTTAAAGGGATATCTTCCGGGCAGGGAGGTAGTGATTCTCGGTTCAGGGGACATAGGGTTGATAATGGCTAGAAGACTTACATGGGAAGGTGCAAAGGTTAAGATGGTATGTGAGATAATGCCTTATTCTACAGGTCTTGCACGAAATATACGCCAATGCCTGACAGATTACCATATTCCCTTAAAATTTAACCATACTGTGGTAGATATTCATGGACATGATAGAGTGACCGGTGTTACTGTAGCTAAAGTAGACCATAAAAGGCAACCGATAAAAGATACTGAAAGGTATATAGAATGTGATACTTTGCTATTGTCTGTAGGTCTTATTCCGGAAAATGAACTGAGCCAGGGAGCAGGTATAGATATAGATACCAATACCGGAGGGCCTATAGTTGATCAATATAGGCATACAAGCAGACCGGGGATATTTGCATGTGGGAATGTTTTACAGGTACATGACCTTGTAGATTATGTGAGTACAGAAGCCAAGATAGCAGGCCAGGGGGCGGCGCTATATATAAAGAAGGGGCAACATAAAAATGTAAATTTAAAGATCAATCCCGGAGAGGGAATACGGTGTTCGGTGCCCCATAGCATTACCATGTTAAAGCCTGTTGATTTGTATTTCAGGGTGGATAAGGTGTATACAGATGGGAAAATTCAGTTGATGAATGGGGATAATATACTTTTGAGCAATGAAATTATAAAAGCTGTTCCCGGGGAAATGCAGAGGATAACGCTAAACAGCGATATCATTGAACAAATAGATATATATAGTGATTTAGAACTGCGTATACAACAGTGAGGAGGATGATAAATAAATGGAATTAGTTTGCATACTATGTCCCAAGGGGTGTAATATAGAGATAGAGGAAAATATCGATCAGGACTTTAGTATATCAGGTTTTGGATGTAAAAGAGGTAAAAAGTACGCTATAGAAGAACTCACCTGTCCCCAAAGGCTGGTTACATCTTCAGTGTTTGTCCAAGGAGGGAATTATTGTACTGTATCTGTAAAAACCAAAAATCCCGTAGACAGGAGTAGAATCCCGGATGTTTTAAAGGAATTGGTAAACTTTATTGTGAAGGCACCTGTATCGATAGGGGATGTGCTTATCACAAATGTGGCGGGGACAGGGGTAGACATTATAGCAACACGAGAAGTATCTGAAAAAAATCCAAATCAAACTTATAAGTCCGATAGCGCCAGTTGATAAAAGGAGGAACAAGTGAAACAATCGATTATTCAGGAACTGGAGTTAAATCCTGTTATAGCTGCCGTTAGAAACAAGGGGCAAATTGATGATGCTATAGAGTCGCCGGCAGGGGTTATATTTATACTCAAAGGGAACATATTAGAATTGGAAGATGAAATTGCCAAGGTTAAGAAGAATAGAAAAAAAGTTTTTATACATCTGGACTTAACCGAGGGCATAGGTAAGGATGCAGGCGGTGTAAAATATATGGCTAAAAGGATAATGCCGGATGGATTGATATCCACACATAGTCATCTCCTCAAACTAGCCAAAGATGAGGGATTATTGACAGTACAGAGGATGTTTTTAGTTGATTCTTCTTCAATAGAAACTGGAATAAAGCTTATAAATTCTTCTAGACCGGATTTTGTGGAGGTAATGCCAGGATTGGTTCCAGAGGCTGTAAACATAATAAGGTCCAGAATTTATCAGCCTATAATAGCCGGTGGTATGATAACTACAAAAAAACATATAATCGATATACTTAAGGCAGGTGCTATTGCAGCTTCTACCAGCAGTCAACAGTTGTGGCATGAATGAATATGATTGAAAGACCGGTGTAAATCCTACCGGCCTTTCAAAAAATGCTCTACTTTTTTAGCTTCCAATGGTTTACAAAAATAATATCCTTGTACCCTGGGGCATTTTCCCAGCACCAGGTATTCCAGCTGTTCTGAAGTTTCCACCCCTTCAGCTGTAATAGTCAAATCAAGCCTATCTGCTAGGGCGAGAATTGTATCCACTATCGCTTGGTTTGTATCAAGGTCTATATGGCGTATAAAGCTTCTGTCTATTTTTAAACCATCAAATTGGTAATCTATTAAATTTTTAAATGTATTGTTTCCTATTCCAAAATCATCTATTATTATCTTTACTCCCATACCTTTTAGATGATCAATATTTTTTTGAATTATACAGGACATGCCCAAGAGGCAACGTTCTGTTATTTCCAGACAAAGATATTTTGCATCAACATTATTATTTTTCAATATTTTTTCTACCATTTGAGAAAAATCATGCTGCTGCAATTGGGCTGGAGATATGTTCACTGAAATGCTTATCTCTTTAAAACCTTTATTATGCCATTCTTTAATTTGTTTGCATGATTGTTTGAGGACCCATTCTCCTATTTGAACTATCGATCCATCTTTTTCTATATTAGGTACGAACTCTAAAGCACCTATAATGCCTTTTCTCGGGTGTTTCCATCTTAAAAGGGCTTCTAAAGATATTGTAGTATATGTATTAGTCTCGATTATTGGCTGGTATACTAAAAATAGCTGCCCGCCTTTATACTTCTTCCCGTTATATTTAATATTTGACTTTATTCCAGTTATCAGTTTATCATAGATATTTTTAAAAAAATCTATGTGTGCTATTTGATAAGTGCTTGCTATCAGGGAAGTCATCTTATATCGTTATTCTCCTTTTATGTTATAGATTTTGATACAATTTTTATGAGATTTTATTATGAATTTTTATACATACTTATTATCGGAATATGTCGGTTTTTATTTATATTACTTTTATTATATCATCGATAATGAAATTATTATACAAAAATATACCATGGAAATATTATATATTTGTCGAAAGAGCATGAAATAACGTAAATCTAAATAGTATAAAAGATTTTTACAGAAAGAGAGATTCTAAAACTCCTGTTATATCGATGTGCCTGGTAGATAAATATTATATATTTAATATTAAAACAAGGGGGGATTTTTGTTTTTTATGTAGAATTATATATCGATGAATAGTATTTTTATACGATAGAAACAATCATTATATAGAGAGAAAGGGGGTAGATTGAAATGCTCGAAGGATTGAAAGAAAGAGTGCTGAATGCCAATTTAGAGCTTCCCAAAAAAGGATTGGTTACATATACCTGGGGTAATGCCAGTGGGATTGATAGGAGCAAAGGATTGGTGGTTATAAAACCCAGTGGAGTTGCATATGATGAACTTACAGTGTCAGATTTGGTGGTAGTTGATTTACAGGGGACCAAGGTAGAGGGTGAGTTGAATCCTTCATCGGATACCCCTACTCATCTTGTATTGTATAGAGAATTTGAAGGTATAGGAGGCATAGTGCACACCCATTCCTGTTATGCCACCAGCTGGGCTCAGGCTGGAAGAGGATTAGATGCTCTAGGGACCACCCATGCTGATTATTTTTACGGTCAGGTTCCTTGCACCAGAAAGATGACCAGGCAAGAGATTGAAGGGGATTATGAGGTGAACACAGGAAAAGTAATAATAGAGACATTTAAAGAGAAAAATCCTTTGCATATACCTGGGGTATTGGTAAACAATCATGGTCCTTTTACTTGGGGAAAGGATGTGGACCAAGCAGTATATCATGCGGTGGTTTTAGAAGAGATATGTAAGATGAACTTGAATACCTATGTATTGAATCCGGACTCAAAGATGGATAGATGCCTTTTGGATAAACACTTTATTAGAAAACATGGTAAGAATGCTTATTATGGACAGAATAAATAATATAAAATACAAGAATATATGTTATCTTAAAAGGATTTTCCTGACTTGTGTAGAATAATACATATAAAACAACCGTTTGTAAGGGGGTAATAATTTAAAAGTTATAAATATGAGAACTAGGTACAATTGTAATTAATACGGGAAATGTAAGTATGATATATCAAATAAGATTGAAATATCATACTGGCAAATGTTGGGGAATTATAAAAATTAGATAAAGGAGATATGGTATGAGTAAGGTTTTAATAAACAATGCAAAGGTTATAATGAAAGATAACATAATGGAAAAACATTCTGTATACTGTGTTGATGGTAAAATTGAGAAAATAATGCCTTATAGTCAAGGGCAAAATATGGATGCAGATGAAAAGATAGATGCTTCAGGCATGTACCTAGCACCAGGGTATATCGACATGCATATTCACGGCATAAGTGAACTTTTAGTAGATGATGGTAGGGAGGATCTAGAGGGAATGTCTGGCATCCTGCCTAAGTACGGAGTCACAGGATTTCTCCCGGCGATATGTCCTAAATCTTCGGAAGAGGAAGACTTGGAGCTTTTGGCTTCACTTTCACGTGCAAAAGCAGAAGGTGCATCCATCCTTGGACTTTTTTTAGAAGGCCATTACCTCGCACTGACAGGTGCTATTTCAAATATTCCCAAGAACAAAAGTCGGGAAAGGGTGGAACAGCTTATAGAAGCTTCAGCACCATACAAAGTGTTGTTTGCTATATCACCTGAAGTGGAAGGTGTTATACAGCTTATACCCTACATGACCAAACAAGGATATCCTGCTTTCATCACCCATACAGCTGCCACTCTTGAGCAGACCCAACAAGCTATCCAAGCAGGAGCTACACATGCTACACATTTTTACAATGTTTTTCCCTATATTGGTGATAAGGAGCTGGGCGTTAGAGGCTGCGGTACAATAGAAGCCATCCTTGCAAGTCCACAAACCAGTGTAGATTTCATACTGGATGGTGAGCATGTGGATCCGGTAGCGGTAAAAATGGCATTAGCCTGTAAAGGCAAGGAAAAAGTATGTCTCATAACTGATGCAAATATAAATGCAGGACTACCTCCAGGACATTACAAGGGTTTAGGAGGTACTGAAGTAGATGTTCTTTATGAAGGCGGACCTGCCCGAATGGGAGAGAACACCAAATATCCCGGTGCTCTTGCTGGAAGTGGTCTTACGATGGACAAAGCTGTCAAGAACGCTGTAAGACTGTTAGATGTAGATATACCTCAGGCTGTTGCTATGGCATCTTCAAATCCTGCACGAGTTTTAGGACTACAAAACAATAAGGGATTTATCCAAGAAGGTTACGATGCTGATATGGTTATGCTGAATGATGAATTGGATATTGTAGGATGCTGGGTAATGGGTAATCTTCGTTATCAGCAAGAATAAAATAGTTTTCTTAAAATATTTACCCTAGTATGAGAAAATAGAAAGTATTTTTTGCAAAATCGGCTATAATAATATGGGGAATGTTAGCTTAAATTTTCATAATCCTTATCATATAGTGTATTTTGCCAGCACAGCAGGATGAAATTAATTTTCAGCCGGTAACTCCTTTAATGTGCTATTTGATTTTTTATTTAACATGAGTAGCTATTTGTTATATAATATATCTAGTTAGCAATATAAAAAGGGTACATATGAGAATTGTGGATTGAAAGCAATGCTGGTATTGTTAACAACAAAAAACAACCGTTTGGTTATTGAATAACAAAATGTTAATTGGAGATTTTAAAAATTAGAATCATAAAACAAAAATAATGCGAGGAGGAATAACAAATGAAAGAATTCAAATTTAAGCCAGCGGAATTCATACCTTTCCGTGATGTAAAAGAACTAGAAAGGATAAGAAACATAAAGCGAGAGGATATGGATAAGCATCCTAATCCCGACTTTAAGATCCAGATAGTTCCCGATGATTATTTAGAGTTTATCATGGTGACAGATATGTTCAAGAGGATAAAAGATGCTTCAGACCGGGGTGAAAAAGTCGTATTTATATTGCCTAACCCTGCACCGCAATATAAGAAAGTTGCATACCTTATAAATAAGTTCAGAGTTAACTGTAAGGATATGCATGTATTTATAATGGATGAATGGGCAGATCAAGACGGGAATATAGCACCTGAAAATTATCCTCAAGGATTCATGCATGCATGTAAAAAGTTCCTTTATAGTGAAATAGACGAAGACTTAAGACCAAAAGAAAGCCAGATTGTAGG
>JAQVDB010000055.1:0-4955 GCA_028698525.1 Clostridia bacterium | reverse complement strand
CGAAATGCGGGTTTATTTTTTGCTATTTTGGGTGTTTCTATCTGCAGTTATAATTGAGATTTTCATTATTTTTTGCTATAATAAATACAAACGGTTGTAGAGGTGGAATGATGGTTACTATTAGAGATATTGCAAAAAAAGCTGGAGTTCATGTCTCTACTGTATCTAGGGCATTGAATGATAGTTCCAGAGTTAAATATGAGACAAAGCAATACATAAAAAAAGTGGCTAAAGAGATGAACTATATGCCCCACGAATTAGCCCGAGGGCTAGCCGGTAAATCCACTAATACTATTGGAGTTATAGTGCCCGAATTGATAAATGCGTTTTACGCAGAAATAATGAATGGCATAGAAAGCAGCTTGGAAAAGAAGGGTTACTCAATAATTTTTGGGAAATCCGATTTTAAATTGGAGAAAGAGCAGAAGTATATAGAGCTTTTCAATAGAAAAAAGGTAGATGGAATCATTGTTTCTTCTATGACTTTAGATACCTTGGAAAAAATAGAAACATTGGATGTAAACAAGGTGCCTTTTGTATTGATAGATAGCTGTCATACCAGAGAGGACATAGACTCTATAAATATCGATAACGAGTATGGAGTATATAATGCTGTAGACTATCTTATAAAAACAGGGCATAAGAAAATAGCTTTTGTAGGAGATCAAGTTACCAACGAGGATAGATTAAAAGGATACAAAAAAGCCTTGAAAGATCACGACATTCAGATAGATGAGAATCTAGTAAAAATTGGCACTGAAAGATTTGAAATGGGAGGTTATAACAGTGTAAGGCAGATGTTAGAGTCTGGGAACAAGCCTGATTCAATTTTTGCGGTAAACGACCATATGGCCATCGGAACAATAAAAGCAATAACAGACAAAGGGCTTAAAATTCCTCAGGACATTTCTGTTATAGGATTTGACGATATAACTATTTCTAATTATCTTGAACTGCCCCTTACTACTGTGGTTCAGCCCAAATTAGAGATAGGGGAGCTGGCATCTAAACTTATATTAGAAAGAATTGAGAATAAAGATAAACCAGCTGTTCAGCATATTGTTTTAAAGCCTAAACTAGTTATAAGGTCTACTACTAAAAATATTATTTATTGAAGTTTTGATTGCCGTATAAATTTTTAATATAGTCTCATAGTAGAATAAGATGGGCAAGTTTTATGTGTAGTTAATTATAGGAATTAACATAAAGAATGGAGGAGTATGTAATATGGATGGATATTTAATTGGGATTGATTTAGGAACTACCGGTTGTCGCAGTGCAATTTTAAATAGTGAGCTTAAAATTCTTGCAGAACAGTATATAGAATATTCTCTAATAAATATAAGCGATACTGAGATAGAGCAGGATGCAGATCTATGGTGGACATTGACTAAAAAAGTGATAAAGGAATCTATAGCAAAATCAAAGGTTGATCCTTTGAAGATAAGGGGGTTGAGCATAAGCTCCCAGGGTATCGCCTTTGTACCTGTAGATGAAAATTGCAATACATTGATGAATGCTATAAGTTGGTTGGATGCTAGGGCTAAAGATGAAACTCAGGAGATACTCGAGAATTTTGATGAAGATGATATGTTTAATATTACCGGGAAGAGAACCAGTGCCACTTATGTATTGCCAAAGCTGTTGTGGATAAAGAATAATAAGCGGGATATATATGATAAGACATATAAATTCTTGATGGGACATGATTTTTTAATAGCCAAGTTTACCGGGAATTTTGTTACTGATCATACGATGGCTTCTGGAACATTGATGTACGATATAAACAAACAGGATTGGTCTTTGCCTATAATAGAAAGATTTGGATTGAACAAAGAAAAGCTGCCTCAAATAGAGTGGAGCGGAACTAATGTAGGAGTTGTGAAACCGGAGGTTGCCCAGGAATTAGGCATAGCAAATGATGTTGTAGTATCCCTAGGGGGACAGGATCAAAAATGTGCCGCTCTAGGAGCAGGGATCAAAGATAATGTTGCCACAGTGTCTTTAGGGACGGCAACAGCTATAACTACCAAGGGCAAACAGCCTTTATTGGATAAACATATGAGGATACCGTGTTTTTCTGATTTATTGAAACAGCGTTGGGTTTTAGAGGCGGTAATTGGCACTGCTGGTGTTAGCTTAAAATGGTTAAGAAATACTTTGTTTGCAGATAAATCATATGAAGAATTAGATGAAATGGTAGAGCAGTGTGGGGCAAAACAAAGCAATTTATTTTTTTATCCCCATCTGACTGGTGCATCAACACCCTATTGGAAACCTGATATCAGAGGTTTTGTTTATGGAATAAGTTTAGCTACTACACCTAACGAGATAGTCAGGTCTGTATTTGAAGGAATAGCCTATCAGATAAAAGTTAACCTGGATATTATGGAAGAACTGTCTGGTGAAGTTGAAGAAATAAGACTGTTCGGCGGAGGTGCCAAAGGAAAAGTGTGGTGTCAGATAATAGCCGATATAACAGGCAAAAAAGTAGTTACTCTATATACACCAGAGACCGCATGTGTAGGAGCGGCGATATTAGCTATGTTGGGCTGTGGAATGATAGAAGATGTAGAACAGATCGAAGAAGCAAATGTAGATGATATTTTTTATCCTGACAAAGAGAATCAAGAGGTGTATGCAGCAAAATATCAAGATTATATAGATATACAGAACAGACTGCTCAATTGCTAATTATAACTTTAATATAAATAAATTTAAAGGGGAGGATAATAGTGTCATTTTATTTTGCAGAAAAAACTTGGCCTGAATTAAAAGAGGCTATAGAAAAAGATACTTTGATTATACTTCCAATGGGTACAGTGGAGGAGCATGGTAAACACCTTCCTGTAGAGACAGATGCCAAAATAGCAGAGAAATTTGGAGAAGCAATTGGACAGGAGTTAAAGGATGAAATACCTTTACTGGTTATGCCCACCATATGGTCTGGTTATTCTGCCAAGGAGATGAGCCGATGGCCGGGAACGATAAGGGTGAGAACTAGAGTAGTAATGGATATGGTATTTGATATTTTAGGGTCTGTTATAGAGATGGGTTTCAAAAAAATAGTAATATTAGATTGTCATGGACATCACTCAGGACTTTTAAAGACTGTATCCAGAGAAATATCCGATAAATATGGGGTTTATATAGCTATAACCTCTCCTGGTACTTTTTCATCTGCAGAATATCAAAAAATTAGAAAATCAGCTCCAGGAGGAAGCATTCACGGAGGAGAATGGGAAACATCTTTGATGATGTATCTGACAGACCTTGTTAAAACAGATCAGTTTACAGATGAAGATATAATGAAATATCATTCAGATTTTGTAGCAGGAGATAATTTTGCAGGAGGACAGAAGGTTACATGGTCTACCTGGGGAATACAGAGAAGCAAGACCGGTATATATGGAGACCCTACAGTAGCCACCAAAGACACAGGAGAAAAAGTTTTTAAAGCTGCATTGAAAGAATATAAAAAGTTTATACTGGAATTCTATAAAAATAATAAATCCTATGAAATATAATAAAAAGGGGAAATCCACATGGCTAGAATAGGATTGATAGCTGTAGGTCACAAAGATTATGTAAACGAATCTGCTTTGGGAATAGTACATAAAGCAGTTGATAATTTAAAAGATAAAGGTATAGATGTAGTATATATCGATCAGATTGCAGTTACTTCAAAGGGTGCCAGGCAAATTGCAAAAGATGTAGTAAAACAGGATGTGGAAGGTATAATATTATTTTTGGATACTTGGATGGAATGCCCTGTAGCTATGTCTGCAGTCAGGGAGTTTGAACATCTTCCTTTTGCCATATGGGGTTTCCCTATGTTCATGAATGAGGGTAAGCTGGATTCTACCGGATCTTTTGTTTCCTTTGCCATGTTCAAAGGTTCTTTAACTAGGATGGAGTATAGATTTAAATCCATATTGGGAATGCCTGATGATCCTAAAACTTTAAAAGATGCAGTGGTTTTTTGTAATGCTGCTTCAGCTTCTGAGAAATTGAAAAGGACAACCATAGGGCTGATCGGCTATACTTCTATGGGCATATATCCCGGCACCTTTGACCATGTGATGATGAGGAAAAGGATTGGTCCCGAGATAGATCAATTGGATACCTATACTTTGATAAATAGGACTGAAAAGATAGAATATGAAGAATGTGAGGATGTTGTTAAATATTTAAAGAGTACTGCTACAATAAATCAAGATGTATCTCAAAAAGATCTGTTGACAGTGGCTAAAATGTATAAGGCTTTAAAGCAAATATCCCACGAAAGAGATTATAATGCTGTAAATGTTAAATGTCAGTATGAATTATCCAAAGAATATGGGATGGTAGCTTGCGTACCCCTTTCTATACTGGCTGAAAATGGTGTGGTGGCATCCTGTGAGGGAGATATCCCTAATACAGTTTCCATGGTAATGTTGAATTACCTATCACAAAGCATAGTAGCTTATGCCGATGTGATAAATATCGATGATGAGGGTATTGTTAAAATGTCCCCATGTGGATTTATACCATATAGTCTAGGGAATCCAGGGGAACAGAGGATCAGGAAATTTATGCCTGGTGTAGGTTTTAGCGGTATACAGAATAGTTTTGTGTTTAAACCGGGTAGAGTTACCATGTTGAGGTTGGTAGAAGATAGCTGTGATTACCATCTTGTATATATTACAGGAGAGGGAGGTTCTACAGAGCTCAGGCAAGGATATATGCCTGCCCTAGATGTGAAGATAGATGGTAGCATTACCAAAATGATAGATAATTTTGCAGGACAGCACTATGCCTTAGTTTATGGAGATCTTTCAAAAGAAATAGAAGAGTTGGCCCAAATACTGGATATTGATTGTATAAGAGTATAGGAAAATAAGGTTATTGTTTTATTAATGTATTAAATATATCCAGATTGGTATTCAAAATTTGTTAATTATTAATATTATTAA
>JAQVDB010000054.1 GCA_028698525.1 Clostridia bacterium | reverse complement strand
TTACAAATAGTTTGAAGTGAGTAGTACAGTTATTATATAATATACCAATAGACATTATTTGATAGATACTTTAAACTGTATATAAGCTATCTATGAATAATAAATATATCACACATTTTCAAAGGCTGATTTACAAATATATGAAACGTAAGGAGAGGTAATTATATGCTGAAAGTGAGAAAAAGCATTCTGATTTCATTAGTTATCTTATTGGCTTTGAGCTTTACGGCTTGCAACTTGGTAAAAGTGGATCCTGAAGTGGATAAAAAACTTGTAGTGGCCAAGGTAAATGGCGAAGAGATTTTGAAAGAGGAATATCTAGACCAGTTAGAGGCAAGCAAACAAAATATAAAAAGTCAATATGGTATCGAGGAATTAGATGATGATATGCTGGAAAGTATAAGAGAAGATGTTATCGATGGAATGATAACTAAAATTTTATTATTGCAAAAGGTGAAGGAAAAGAATATCAAGCTGAGTGAGCAAGACAATAAAAATATTGAAGAGTATTTAGAATATATTAAACAAGCATCAGGTGGAGAAGACCAGTTTAAAGAATTGTTGGAAGAACAGGATGTTACAGAAGAGCAGATATTAAATGATTTTAAAGAGAGTGAAAAAATAAACAAATTACTTGATGATTTAACTAAGGATATCGATGCATCAGAAAAGGAAATGAAAGATTTTTATGATGAGAATAAAGAAACACTTTTCAAGCAATCTGAACAATGGGAGACAAGGCATATATTGATAGCTTTGCCTTGGATTGTCGATGACGAAAAACAAGAGCCGGAAAGTGAGGAAGAAAAAAATAAGGAGTATGATAAGATAAAACCTAAAGCGGAAGAAGTCTTGAAAAAGGTAAAAGCAGGTGAGGACTTTGCTGAGTTAGCTAAACAGTATTCAGATGATACTTCCAAAGATGATGGTGGGTTGTTGCCGCCATTTTCCACAGGCCAATTTGTGCCGGAATTCGAAGAAGCAACAAAACAATTGAAAGTTGGACAGACCTCTGACTTGGTTAAGACGGTGAATGGATATCATATAATAAAATTGGAAAAGACTATTCCTGAAAAGGTCAGTTCATATGAAGAAAAAGAACAAGAGATTAAAACATATGTAATTGAACAGAAAAAGAACGAATTGATAAGCAAAACTCTAGAGGATTGGAAGAAGAAGGCGGATATAAAGAGATATAAGAGAAACTATTAACTGCCTTTAACCTCCTTAAACTGTAAAAAATTGCATTTATAGAAAAATTACCTTGTATGAATAAAAGTTGTATGCGAGTTAAATAATATAAGTGTGAGGATGGTTTTGTAAATAAATACAGAATAAGGAGGGATACACGTGAAGGCAACAGGAATAGTAAGAAGAATAGACGATTTAGGTAGGGTCGTAATCCCTAAGGAGATACGCAGGACACTGCGCATAAGGGAAGGTGCTCCTCTAGAGATATTTACTGATTCAGAAGGAGAAGTAATATTAAAAAAATATTCGCCTATCGGTGAATTAGGAGAGTTCGCTTCTGAATACACTGAATCGTTGCATGAAGCAATAGGGCATATTGTTTGCGTAACTGATAGGGATTCAGTAATTGCCGTGTCTGGTGCTCCAACTAAGGAATATTTGGGTAAAAAAATAAGCTCAGATATGGAAAAAGTTATGAGAGATAAAGAAAATATAGTGTATAATGAAGATACAGCAGGCAATTATTGTAGAATATATCAAGATGAGCAAGAGAATAAAAAGTACTCTTCGCAAGTCATAGTGCCTATTACTTCTCAAGGTGATACGATAGGTTCGTTCATAATCGCTAGCAAAGAAGCCGGCGTAAAAATGGGTGAGACGGAAATCAAATTGGCACAAACAGCTGCTGGATTTTTAGGGAGGCAGATGGAGCAATAGATTGCCGATTAGACTTTTTTGATGATAAACCTTCTAGAAACTCTAGACAACAGAGAATTGTATAGAGTTTCTTTTTGTTTTATAGTTAAAATAGTAAGTAATATTTGTCAAAACAACATCTAGGGGGTGGAATGGTATGCAAAAAATCATAAATGTGATAGGATTAGGACCAGGGAATTATGAGTATATTACTTTAGGAGCATTGAATTTAATTAAGAAATACAGCAATATATATGCTAGGACTGAATTTAATCCTTGTATAGATTACATTAAATCCTTGGGCATAGAGATACAATCATTCGATAGGATATATGAGCAGAGTGACAGCTTTGAAGATGTATATTCCGCTATTACAAATAGCCTTATTCAGTCGGTTGAGCATGAACAGGACATACTTTATGCCGTACCCGGTAATCCATCAGCTAATGATTTAAGTGTGAGATTTTTGATAAAAAAATGTGATGAACTAAACATAGAATTAAATATTTTAACTGGCGTAAGCTATGTAGATGCTATCTTAAATTTTGTTGAATGGGATATGGATAGGCCTGTCAAGGCATTGGATCCGGGACAATTGAATTCAAGACATATTGACACATCAGAGCAAATAATTATAGGACCTATATATGACAGATTTATTGCTTCAGAAACAAAAATTGCATTGATAGATATTTATGGATATGATTTTGATGTTCAACTAGTTGATCTGAGCGGGGATTCACCCATCAAAAGATCTATCAAATTGGAGTATATCGATAGAGAAAAGGGGTCCCATGCTGCATACATATTTGTTCCATGTGTAAAATTTAAAAAGCTTAAGAGCTTTAATTTTGATGACCTATTGGATATAATGGATATATTGAGAGGCCCGAAGGGTTGTCCATGGGATAGGGAACAGACATATAAGTCACTTAAAAAATGCACTCTAGAAGAGGTCTATGAGGTTTTTGATGCCATAGATAGTGGGGATGCTGACAGGATTTGCGATGAACTAGGGGATTTGCTTTTTCAGATAGTATTTTATGCACGTATTGCAAAGGAGCATCAACACTTTGATATGAATGATGTGATAACAGCCGTATCTAAAAAGATGATTGAAAGGCATACTCATATATTCGGTAGTGAAACGGCAGAAACCCCTGGCCAGGTTGTTGAAAATTGGGAGAAGAATAAAAAGAAAAAGAAGGGCCAATTAAGCTATACTCAGGTGATGCAAGATATACCCAGAAATTTCCCGGCGCTTTTAAGGAGTTATAAAGTGCAGCAGAAGGCATCATTAGTTGGATTTGATTGGGATAAGGTGGATGATGCATTAGATAAGATTGAAGAAGAAATTAATGAATTGAAAAATGTATATTTCAGTGAAAATATTGGTAAAATAAAAGAAGAATTAGGTGACCTATTGTTTGCTGTTGTAAATGTTGCAAGGTTTTTCTCTATACAGCCTGAATTTGCGCTGAATGATGCCACAGATAAATTTATTAAAAGATTTGAGTATATAGAGCAGCAAAGCAGTAATAAAGGTAAAAAATTAGAGACCATGACTTTAGAAGAGATGGACAAGTTATGGGATCAAGCTAAAAAGTTAGAAGAGAAATAACATAGAAATAAAAAAAAAATAAAAAAATATCGTAGAAATGCAGGAATTCGGGAAATAATAGAGAATATGCTATATTGAGCAATTTATTAGAGGAGGTAATTATTTATGAATAAAGCTGATTTAATTTCAAGTATGGCAGAAAAAAGTGGCTTGACCAAAAAAGATGCTGAGAAGGCTCTAAACGCTTTTACAGAAAGTGTAACAGAGGCTTTGGTGGCAAGAGACAAAGTTCAGTTGGTCGGCTTTGGTACTTTTGAAACCAGAGAGAGGTCTGAAAGGAAAGGAAGAAACCCACAAACCAGAGAGACAATAATAATACCAGCTACAACTGCTCCTGTTTTTAAAGCTGGGAAAGCATTAAAAGACAGTGTGAATAAGTAGTACATAGAAAAGTCAGGTTTAATAGCCTGACTTTTTAATATTGAATTTAAATTTGAGGTGAATTATAGTATGAGGTTAGATAAGTTTTTGAAGAATTCCAGGATAATTAAAAGGCGTACAATAGCTAATCAGGCATGTGAAAAGGGAAGAGTGAAAATAAATGGTAATATAGCTAAACCTGCTACCCAGCTAAAAGAAGGGGATGTGATCGAGATTCAGTTTGGGGAAAATACAGCTAAATATAAGGTGTTGCAGCTGAGTGACCATGTAAAAAAAGAGGATGCCCCCAAAATGTATAGTCAGATATAATTTAAAAATTCCCTCCATTACTACTAAAATTTATTTTTTTTCAAATACTATGTATATGGATGATGAAACTTTTAAAGTTTTGTTGTCTATGGATGTGCAAATAAGGAATGGGAGGGATTTGTTTGTATAAAAGATCTATACAGCGTCTAGTTTGTTTAACTATGGTGGTATTGGTGGTACTGGCATTTGCCGGGTGTAGGAAAGAGGAGCCCAGGAAGCCTTTGCCATCGATACCTGAAAAGGATAAAACTCATCATGTTAAGATACCTGATAGCATAAGTATAGGCGACAACAAAGAACCTGCATTAAAAGTATACATAGAGCAAGAAAAACAAATAAAAGACATTAAGTTTGAAGACTATATTGCCGGTGTAGTAGCAGGAGAAATGAAAAATGATTGGCCGGAAGAGGCTTTAGCTGCTCAAGCTATAATAGCTAGAAGTTATGTAATGAATTTTATTGAGACCAAGGGAGGTTCACGGTATAAGGGTGCACATATCTCCACGGACATAGAAGAGGCACAGGCATGGAATAGTTCAGCTATAAATGAAAGGGTAAGAAAAGCGGTAAAGAATACCAGAGGGATGGTTATAGTGTACGGAGACGGGTTTGCAAAGACTTGGTTTCATGCGCATTCAGGGGGGAGAACAGCTACAGCTAAAGAAGGGCTTGCCTACAAAGAGCCGGAGCCCCCGTATATTCAAGTTGTGGATTCACCAGATTCTCGGGAGGCGCCAAAGAATGATGTAGGATGGACTGCCATGTTCACAAAGCAGGAATTGCTAAAGGCAATGGCTGACACCGGGAGGGAAATAGAGGATTTCCAAAAGATATCTATAGGTCAAAAAGGTCCTTCAGGGAGGGCTGTTACTATAATGGTGGATGATATACAAGTATCTGCCCCTGAGTTAAGGTTGGCCTTGGGAAGCACGAAGATGAAATCTACACTGCTGGATAAATTATCTGTTGAAGGGGATAAGGTGAAAATTAGCGGCAGAGGATATGGCCATGGTGTGGGTATGTCCCAATGGGGTGCCTATAGTATGGCAAAGCAAGGCAAGAGTGCTCAAGATATAATACGGCATTACTATAAAAATATAGATATCATAAAACTTTGGGAATAAAGAGGATAGAAAATTATCCTCTTTTTTTATGGAATAATGCCGTAGGTAGAAGCATATGTATAGATAAAGCACCCATATTTAAACTAGGTATCTGCACTATCCTTAGGGATAATTTGTTTTTAGGGGGGATATGATTTGAGAGAGATGGAAGACAAACGCGTAGCAAATACATCTAAAACACAAAATGTTTATATACAAAACAGGACAAGGATGACAGTTACAGGGATAGAGGATGTAGACAGTTTTAATGAAGAAAGTGTTATTTTGTTCACCAGTTATGGGATTTTAACTATAGTAGGCCAGGACTTACATATAAATAAATTAAATATTGAAGAAGGCGAACTGATAATACAAGGCAAAATAATTGGAGTAAATTACAGCGATGCTGAAGACCTGAAAGCAAGGAGTACAGGTTTTTTAGGGAAGATGTTTAAATAAAAGATATGATGCAGGACAAGCATTCAGGTAGATATACAGGGAGGAATAATTTTGGGATTGTCTGTTTCCAATCAAATAACTGTTTTTTTATACACTATATATGGTGGGGTGTTGATAGGATTAATTTATGATTTATATAAGGTATTTAGAATATATAGAAAACCTGGCAAGATAGCTACCGGAATAATGGATTTGTTTTTCTGGATTATCGTTGCACTGATTGCTTTTAATATTTTGTTTAAAAGTAATTATGGAGAATTAAGGGGATATGCTTTTTTAGGATTTATTTTAGGATGTTTGATATATGTAAAATTATGCAGCAAGTATATAGTGAACTTTTTAATATTAGTAGTAAAAAAAATGAGAAAATCAGCAGCTATAATATACAAGGTATTAATATTCCCTTTTGATGTGTTGAGTAAAGCTATTAAGGGAGGCGGAAAATGGCTGTATTCTAGAATTCCTTTTCTAAAGAAGATAAATCTTGCAACCAACTACATAAAGGGTCTGTTCAAACAAAAAAATGATAAATAAAAGAAGGATATATATTATTTATGTAGAAGAATTGTATAATAGAAGGAATAATACAAAAGAAGAGGTGGTTGAACAAATGGCAGCTAGGAAGAGAAGAACTCGCCTGCCTTTAATCATATTTTTAATAGTTTGTGTTTATTTTACTACTTTGTGTTATAAACAACATTTGAGGATTCAACAAACCAATGTTAAAGCAGAAGAGGTTAAAAACCGGATAGAGCAAGTCAAAAAGACCAATCAAGAGCTTGAAAAGGATGTAGAGTTTTCAAAAACAGATGAATATATTGAAAAAATTGCTAGAGAGAAATTAGGACTCGTGAAACCCGGAGAAACCATCTACATAAGAAAACAAAAGGGCGAAAGTAATTGACATTGCAGCATATGTAATATATAATTAATTCGAATTTAATAATATATTTTGAAGGAGGAATACCATTACATGCCAGTTGAGGTTGGTAGTATTGTCCAGGGTACAGTGACTGGCATCACTGACTTTGGTGCTTTTATTGATTTGCCAGAAGGCCAGAGAGGTTTGGTACACATCTCTGAAGTATCTGATGACTATGTCAAAGATATCAGAAATTATCTTAAGGAAAATCAAAAAATAAAGGTCAAGGTACTTTCAGTCAGTTCTGACGGAAAGATAAGTTTATCCATTAGAAAGGTAAAGCCTAAAAGGAGCAGCACGGCCCCTAAAGAAATCGATTGGGGAAGTAATGATGACAATCCAGGAATGTCTTTTGAGGACAGATTATCAAAGTTTCTCAAGGACAGTGACGAAAAACTGCAGTCCATAAGGAAAAACGCTGAAGCAAAGCGTGGAGGCGGTGGGTATAGAAGAAACAATTATCATATTTAATCTTTTTGATATATCAAGCATTCCTGTACTTTGGAATGCTTTTTGAATGAGGGATGTTATGTGTTCAAGATATGCTGCAATTGATATAGGGACTAATTCGATACGCTTGCTTGTTTGTAAGGTTTGTGGTGATGAGATTTTTGCTATAGATAAACAGATAATTTCAACCAGGTTAGGGCAGGATGTTGCTAATACGGGTTTACTTCAAGAACATGCTATTGATAGGACAGCCGAAGGTTTAAGAAAGTTCACACGTGAAATACAAAAGTTTGGAGCAGATCGCGTCTTCTGCATTGCAACCAGCGCAGTGAGGGATGCAAAAAATAGAGATGTTTTTTTAAAGAGGGTCAAGGATAGCTTGGGGTTGGATATACAAGTCATACAAGGAGATGAAGAGGCCAGACTTTCTTTTTATGGAGTATTGGCAGGCAGTGATATATCAGGGAGTTCCATCGTGATCGATGTAGGAGGAGGAAGTACTGAGATAATATGCTCTACAGATGGAAAATTTGATGAAAAGATAAGTATAGATATCGGTGCGGTCAGACTCAAGGATAGATTTAAGGATATGCAAGAGGCGGACGAGTATATACTGTATAATATGGAGAAGATGGGCAATAATTTAAAGCACATGTCTCCTGATAATTGTATCGGTGTTGGCGGCACAATAACCAGCCTTGCAGCTATTGATCTTGGGTTAAAGGTTTATGACAGGAATAAGGTTCATGGATATGGCATGAAGTTAAAAGATATTTATGATATTTATCACCATTTATCTTCAATGACTTATGGAAGCAGGAAAAAGGTTCCGGGGCTTCAACCGGAGAGAGCGGATATAATATTGACAGGGACTTTGATTTTAGTTAAAATTATGGAGTATATAGGTGTTGATAATATTTATGTCAGCGATTTTGATAGTCTTGAAGGCATAATATATAGCAAAAGTATTAAAAAAACATAAAAAGGTGTTGACTTAAAAAAATATTTATTATAGAATATATCTTGTCGTCGTTGAATTTGCTAAATCATTCTGCAAATAAATTGATTATGACGAAAGGCGTATGACAATGACGCGGGGTGGAGCAGTCTGGTAGCTCGTCGGGCTCATAACCCGGAGGTCGCAGGTTCAAATCCTGTCCCCGCAACCAATCTAAGATATTTATTGTGGCGGCGTAGCTCAGTTGGCTAGAGCATGCGGTTCATACCCGCAGTGTCAGCGGTTCAAATCCGTTCGCCGCTACCATATTTTTGTGGCCCCTTGGTCAAGTGGTTAAGACATCGCCCTTTCACGGCGGTATCAGGGGTTCGAGTCCCCTAGGGGTCACCATATATATGGGCGCATAGCTCAGCTGGGAGAGCACCTGCCTTACAAGCAGGGGGTCATAGGTTCGAGCCCTATTGCGCCCACCAAAAAATAAGTGAGTATTGATAATCAATACTCACTTATTTTTTTGTTGCTATTTGTCACAATTTTCTTTTACACTGCTTACCTAAGCTGACAAAAATTTCAGGCCCGCTTTGATATAATTTCAGTTACTCAATAAACTTCAGGTGGTGCTTTTTGAATGAACAATTTACATACTATGTATTCATCCAGGACAAGCACTCGTATAAAATATGCAAACTTGTTAAAGTATAATATGCCTGTGTACCTGCTTGCGTTTATTATGGGACGGGCTGTAATACTGAATGGACTCATTCCTTTTGGTTTGGCCTTTTTTGCAGCAGTTCTAATAAATAACAAAAATTTGCGTTTAGCAGGCTTGTTTACAATTATAGGATATATCACAGTATATAAACAGACTGCGATAGTCAGGTATTTATTGAGTATAATACTTTTTTATATATTCTACTCAATTATCTGTAAAAAAGACGGTAATAATAAATTTAAGGTTGCTGTTATAGGTTTTTTAAGCAATTTCGTATCCGGATGGATTTATATTTTACGGACAGGGTTTTTGCTATATGACGTAATGCTTGTATTATGTGAGTCTGCTATAATTTTTTTAATGGTATATATATTGAGCACCGGCCTATCTTTTATCTTTGAAAACAAAAAAAGAAATATAATTTCAAATGAAGAAATGATAAGTATATCAATTATATTTTCTATATCTATTACCGGTATATTTGATTATTATATTTGGGGATATTCAGTAAAAAATATATTTAGTTTGCTAGTTGTATTAATTTTTGCTTATTTGGGAGGTAGCGGCACCGGGGCTTCAATTGCTATAACTGTTGCTTTGATTTTGACACTTTCCTCAGATGCTCCTGCATATATAATAGGGATTTTAGGGTTTTGCGGTATGTTATCAGGACTCATGAGGCGATTAGGTAGAATAGGTATAATATTTTCTTTTTTGATTGCAAATGTTGTGCTTGCTTTTTGCATAAGTAGAACTACAGGGATTTATTTTAGGTTTGGAGAGCTAATAGCTGCATCATCGTTATTTATTTTAGTGCCAGGGAAAATATTAGATAACATTAGAAGCTATATAGATAAAACTGCATATAAAGCTAGAGAGCAAAAGGAATATGGGTTTAAGCTCAAAGAGATAGCCATCAGCAGGCTAAATGAATTTTCTGAAGTGTTTAAGGAGCTTTCAGCTACATTTTCTCATATAGAACAATCATCTAGAATACTGGATAAGCAGAAGATAACTGAATTGTTCAGCATGTTGGCTGAAAAAACATGTGACAATTGTCCTCTTTATAAAAGCTGCTGGGATAAGGATTTTTATGCAACTTATCAAAATATGTTTGAGATGCTCGCAACTTTGGAATCAGAAGGAAGTGTCAATATAGATAGAATTCCTCAGAACATAAGGAAAAAGTGTTTGAGGCTAGAGAGAATAATAAATGAAATAAACAATGTATATGAAATATATAAAATCAATTATAAATGGCAGAAAAAAATAGATGAAAGCAGGAACTTGATATCTTGTCAGCTGAAGGGTATTTCCCAAGTGGTTGAAAGACTGGCTTCCGAACTGGATGTCGATATAAAATTTAATTCTGATATAGAAGATGATATACATGTAGCATTAGACCTTGTAGGGATCCATGTGGAGGATGTGGTGGTAGTTGAGAATAACGAGAAGAGATTTGAGGTGGATATAGTCACTAAACATATTATGTCATTAGAACAGATAAAAAAAGCTGAAAGGATTATTTCAGATATTATGGGAAGAAACTATTTAAGCCTTCCCAAAACATGTATTAGGCAAAATAAAAGCAGATGCTATTTGAGACTTATCGAATCAGAAAATTATCAGGTTACTGTAGGTGTTGCTTCAGTAACCAAGGATAATGAAAAGATATCAGGAGATAGTCACTCTTTTATGCCTATCAAAGGCGGAAACTACCTTTTGGCGATTAGTGATGGGATGGGTAGCGGTATTAAAGCCCATGAGGAGAGTGTACATACAATTTCTTTAATAGAGCAGTTTTTGAAGGCAGGATTTGAAAAACGAATAGCTATAAAAACTATCAATTCTGTGCTCATATTAAGAAAGAAAGATGAGATTTTTTCTACAGGGGATATATGCATTATAGATTTGTTTAACGGGAATATAGAGTTTTTAAAAATAGGTGCTGCTGCAAGTTATATAAAGCGAAAAAATAGTGTTCAGATGATAAAGTCCGATACCTTGCCTATAGGTATATTAAATGATATAGATGTTAAGCTCAATAGAACTAAAGTTAAACATGGAGACTATATCATCATGGTGACAGACGGTGTGATAGAATCTGCGCTAGAACAGGAGAATAAGGAAGACTGGTTGTTGCATCAGATACAATGTATGGAAACAAAGAATCCCCAGGAAATGGCTGAAACGTTGCTTGATATAGCAAAGAAAAACTATGACGGGGTGATAAAAGATGATATTACTGTATTGGTGGCTAGAATATGGAGAAACGTATAAATTATTGGCAAGGACATTATTTAGAAAGTTAGATTTTTAGTTTTATATATTGTATAATAGCTATAAAAAGGGCAAAATTTATACAAATTCCCATTGATCTTAAAGGATGGTTTGCTAATTATGATGGAACAGGTTAAACGTACAATTGAAAGATACAGCATGCTAGAAACTGGAGACAGGGTGATAGTTGCTGTTTCAGGAGGAGCGGACTCTCTGAGTTTGCTTCATTTATTTTTAAGGCTAAAATCGGAATATTCATTGAAGATTTTTGTAGCACATGTGGACCATATGACCAGGGGCGGAGGATCAACTGAAGATGCTAAATTTGTAGGCGGTCTGTGTAAAGAGTGGGGTATACCTTTGTATATTAAGGAAGCGGATATGGAACAATATGCTATACTTAACTCACTATCCGAAGAAGAAGCAGGCAGGGAAATAAGATATAAATTTTTTTATGATTTAAAGCAAAAACTTGATGCAGACAGAATTGCGATAGCCCATAATAAGAATGATCAAGCTGAAACTGTTATAATGAGAATGTTAAGGGGGACTGGAATCAAGGGGCTTGTAGGCATTGAACCAGTGCGTCAGCCGGGTATTATAAGGCCTTTGATAGATGTTGATAGGGATGAAATAGAGAAATATTGTAGCGAAAACGGATTGAATTATAGAAGGGATTATACCAATTATCAAAGGTTATATACCCGCAATAAGATAAGACTGGAATTAATGCCCTATATAGAAAAGGAGTTTAATCCCAATATTGTGGATACTCTTGCCAGGCTATCTCAAACATTGCGTGAAGAAGATCAATATATTGAGCAGCAAACTTTCAAGGTGTTTACGCAGATAGCTCAGGTGAATTCCCAGCAGACCTGTGTGGAGATAGATATATTTGAATTTAAAAAACAGCATGTTGCTGTTAAAAAAAGGTTGATAAGGTGGGCGATAAAGAGATTAAAAGGGCATCTTATGGGTATAAACTATATACATATAGAAGATGCAATACAGCTTGCCCGATCGTCTCAATCAGGGAAGAGAATAGATTTGCCAGGCGGTATATCTATCAGCAGATCGTTCAACAAGTTGGTGATCGGTAAGGCACAATGCTATATGGGTGGAGTTAAAGATTTTGAATACCATTTAGTCATCCCAGGCAGTACGTATATAAACGAAATACATGGAGAGGTTGTTGCAAATATTATCAATAAGTCTGATTTTATAGAGAATAGAAAGAATAGTTATAAAGCAGCACTTGATTTGGATAAGCTCAGTAGAGAGAAATATATTGTTATGAGGAACAGAAGGCCTGGAGACTATATTTTGTTTGATGGGATGAAGGGGAAAAAGAAGATAAAAAAATATTTTATTGAAAAGAAGATTCCGGCATATCAAAGAGCAAATATACCGATGCTGGCATCGGGGAATCAAATAATTTGGATTCCGGGGAAAGTTATCAATAAGGATTTTAAGGTTGACACTAACACAATAAAAATATTAGTATTAGAATATAATAACAAATAAAATAAGCGCAATAAATTTATTGGGAGGACAGACATGGAAGAAGATTTAAAAAACGTACTTATTTCAGAGCAACAGTTAAAGAAAAAGGTAGAAGAGTTAGGCAAAAAAATATCTAAAGATTATCATGGGAGAGAATTGATTCTGGTAGGTATATTGAAAGGAGCTGTCATGTTTTATGCAGACCTTGCCAGATGTATAGACATGCCTTTAGTTATGGATTTTATGGTTGTATCCAGCTATGGCAACGGTACAGAATCATCTGGAGCGGTGAGGATACTCAAAGATTTGGAAACAAGCATTGAAGGTAAACATGTGCTTATCATTGAGGATATAGTTGATACGGGATTGACCCTCCATTATCTTAAAGAGAATTTATTGGCTAGAGGGCCGGCCAGTGTCAAGATATGTTCATTTTTGGATAAACCGGACAGGAGAGAGATACCTGTAGAGATAGATTATAAGGGGTTTGAAATATCCGATGAGTTTGTCGTTGGATATGGGTTGGATTATGCTGAAAAATACAGAAACCTTCCCTATATATCTGTATTGAAGCCAGAGGTGTATGAATAAAATCTATTGGAATGGT
>JAQVDB010000053.1 GCA_028698525.1 Clostridia bacterium | reverse complement strand
ATGCTAGCAAATCAACCGATAAATATCTAATAAAATACCTGAAGATTTATAAACCTTATAAATCAAAGCATACAATTATTTGAAGGTTTGCCTTGATATATATCGCCTTATTTTGTATGTGAGTAAATGTCTATAAAACAAAACTGGGGGTAGCATTGTCCCCCCCAATTCTATTCCATGTAATCTATTTTTATTACCTGATGAATACCTATATCAGGCAACTTTATTTTATAAACATCATCCAACTTTTCTACCTTAAGCTGAACATTATCCGGATAAACAATATGTGCACTTTTTATCTCCCTAAAATTAGAGTTGACAACCAAAGTACCTCCATCAACAGCTATATCATGTCCTCCTGTCATCCTACACATGTTTGATACCTGATGTATGATCAGCTCTTGTCTGTCTTTTCTATCAAAATATGACATCTTCAATATATTCATATTTTCAGTGGACAGGCTCAATTTAGGTTTTTGTATATATTGCTCTGTTATCCCTTTAAAGAACTTTTTGATCCAATTGAATCTCTCATTTTCCATGGAAAGAAAATCAAATGCCGTGTATAGAACTATGCCTTTCCCTATATTGTTTATGGTCACAGCAGGGTATTCAGTCAATTCCCCTGGTGGTGGACTCCACCAGTTCACCCATTTGTCCATTGTAACCTCTGTTGAAGGAAGAATATAATTTGCAATTGTTTTTGCACCTTCTGTTTTTATTTGATGCCATAACTTTGAAACGGGTGGTGTAGTGTCCGGCATGTATTTCCATACATCATCATCATTCAGCTTTAAGTATGCTCCCCATCCGTTGTCAACATATTTATCACATGTTCCTATATAACTGCATGCATAGATGTCTGATAATGAAAAGTCATCCAAAACATCACCATTTTTATCATAGAGTCCTGTTTCACCACAGGCTATCACAAATCCACCGTTTTCTACAAACCTTTTTATATTCTGCTTTAATTCATCATTTATATAGTATACATTGGGCAATATCAGCATTTTATAGTTCATCAATTCCTGATAACAAGCATCCTGTTCCGGCAGTATATTCCATGGTATCTTTGAATAATCACAGAGTTTCATAGCCCCCAGCAAGGCTCTCCTGTGCTCATTTCCTTGTTTGGCTTTGAGTATAGCATCAGGTATTATTTTATCAAGCTTTATATTTGCAGCTTTATCGCTCTGTAGTATAGCTATTTCTTTTACCGGTGATCGTTGACCTAAATATTTTTGGTACCTTTTCACTTCTTTATAGGCTGCACCCATTCTTTTTGCCTCTTCATGTTCTAATGTACCGTCTATGTGTTGAGACCCACTGTATATACATGCCTTACATCCTTGAGCTGTTATTTCTGCGATATCCAGAATATAAATGTTTTCAGGTTTATAATCATAAATTCTGGATTCTTCACCTGGCCCTAACTGGGGATATCTGCCTACAGCAGTATCTCGCGCATAGGCAGCAGACAACCAGTTCCCCGCCCAGGGTTCGGAAAATTGATAATCCAGCATATCCCTTACATCTTTAGTATAATGACTGGAAAAGTTTATAGTTATAGCTAAAGAGGGATCAATTTCCTTTAAAGTAGATTTTATCAGTTTTAAGAATTCTTTTGTTTTAAGGTCTAAAAATTCCAGTATATCTCCCTTTTTATCCATAATGGATCTTTCATCTCTAGGCAGATCATAACCATATATATCCTTAAACTTAGCAAGACAGGACGGACAATAGCATAATGAGGCACCAAGTATATCCAGAAAAAGACTATCCGGCTGGTAATTGGATACAATCTCTTTCAACTGTTGTATACAATATTCCCTATATCCTGTCTCATAACAGCATAACCACCATTTAGCGAATTCATCTATCCGTCTGAGGGGCTGGCCATCTTTATCTATTATCCTCCAGTCCGGATGACTTATCCCGGCATGGTTATCATATTCTATACAATAATAAGCAGTAAATTCAATATCATTCTTTGTTAATACCTCTTTTAGCTCTGCAATCCAGTCCTGTTTTAAACCTGGGTGTTTCTTTCCTATTTTGGTATTATAATATGCTGCTCCCCAATGATCCTTGCAGTACAATATTAAACTATCGATATTGGCATTTTTAAAAAATTCCTCGTATTCTTCTGCATTTAAGTTATCAAAAGTCACAATAGGCGGATCGGGAGAATGATGGTCTATTAAATAAGACCTATACGTTGTTTTGTATTTATTTGACATTAAGTCGACCTCCTCCTGTTTCGATGTGCAATAGAAACTTTTATACCACTCTTTTAGTTTCTAATGCTATCATTAATTCTTCATTTGTAGGCATAACAATCAGCTTTACCTTGGAACTTTGGGATGATATAACAGCTTTTTGACCTATTGCTTTCTGGTTTTTATCCATGTCAATATTGATTCCCAGGTAATTCATCCCATTGCATATATCCTTTCTTATGGTAGGAGAATTTTCACCTATACCGCCGGTAAAAACAACGATATCCACTCCATCCATGGCTGCTGTATAAGCACCTATATATTTCTTTACTCTGTAAACAAAAATATCTATGGCTAGCTTGGCTCTTTTATTGCCGTCTTTAGCCTTTATCTCTAAATCTCTAAAATCACTGCTCACACCCGATATACCCAAAACACCAGATTTCTTATTCAACAAGTTATCAATCTGTTGTACAGTCAGATTTTCCTTTTTCATCAAAAAAGTGATAACTGCAGGATCTAGATCCCCAGATCTGGTGCCCATCAAAACACCTTCCAATGGGGTAAAACCCATGCTAGTATCGATGGATTTGCCATCTTTTATAGCGGTTATACTGGATCCGTTTCCTAAGTGACATGTAATTATTTTAAGACTTTCAAGGGGCATCCCCACCATCTCTGCAGCCTTTTGAGCTACATACTTATGGGATGTTCCGTGAAAACCGTATTTTCTTATTTTATATTTTTGGTATGTCTCATATGGTATGCCGTATAGATAAGCCTTTTCAGGAATAGTCTGATGAAAGGCAGTATCAAAAATACCTACCATTGGCACCTCCGGCATCAATTGTTTGCATACTTCTATACCAATTATATTAGGAGGATTGTGCAAGGGCGCCAATTCACTACATTCCTTCATGGTTTCCAATACTTTTTCATCTATTTTAACCGCCCCTGAAAACCTTTCTCCTCCATGTACAGTCCTATGTCCTACAGCAGATATCTCTTCTAGTGACTTAATAACACCATATCTCTCATCTGTCAACATATTCAACATCTCATGAACAGCCTGCTTGTGATCTTTTATATTCTTTTGAATTATTATTTCATCTTGTCCTGACACTGTATGCTTTATGCTGGAATCCTCTATACCTATTCTCTCTACATTTCCTTTGGCTATTACTGTCTCATCTTCAATATCTATGAGCTGATACTTTAAAGAAGAACTGCCACAATTGATTACAAGAATATTCATAAAATGTATACCCCCATTAGTCAGCTAAATCAATGATAACGCTCTATCTAAATCATCTATCAAAATCTCTGTTTCCTCCAGCCCTACTGCGATTCTGATCAATCCCACAGGCATACCCCACTTTTGTTCTAGCTGTTGGTCATCAAGATATATGGATTCAGCTATTACCAAGCTCTCAAAACCACCCCAACTAACACCTATATTAAAAACTTGCAAGGCGTCAATAAGCTTTGCTACCTTTTGTCTATCATTTTCTATCTCAAAACTCAAAAGACCGCTAAAGCCTCTCATCTGTTTTACGGCCAATTCATGTTGAGGATGGCTCTTGAGTCCTGAATAATTCACCTTTCGTACTTTAGGATGTTGTTCCAGAAATTCTGCCACCTTCATCCCGCTTTGCTGATGCTGTTTCATTCTCACAGCAAGAGTTCTCAAGCCTCTTGTCATAAGCCATGCTTCAAATGGACCTATAACTCCTCCAAGAAGATCATATTCATTCTCCACTATCCGTTTTATCGTCTTTTTGTCGCTTACTACAACTCCTGCGACTATATCACTGTGACCTCCAATATATTTTGACGCAGTATGCACTACAATATCTATTCCTAATTTAAGGGGATTCTGAAAAATAGGGGTGGCCCATGTGTTATCTATTATTGTCTTTATCCCTTTGCTCTTTGCAAGTTCAGCCACTGCTTTAATATCCTGAAGCTTGAAAGTCATGGAAGTAGGGCTCTCTAAATAGATCAGCTTTGTATTCTTCTTTATTGCCCTTTCAAATTCTTCAATACTATCTCCTTGAACTGCCGTATATTCAATCCCAAACCTAGCTAGATATTCAGTGACAAATCTGTAGGTGCAGGGATATGAATGTCTGACAATTATCACATGATCCCCTTTTTCTAAAAAAGTAATGATTGCAGCGGAAATAGCAGCCATCCCGGAGGAAAAACACTTTGCCGCCTCTCCTCCCTCTAACTGGGCAATCTTCTTTTCTGCCACTTCCACTGTTGGGTTGTATCCTCTTGTATAGATATATCCCTCTACTTCTTTTCGCACCTGTTTTCTAAGAGCTTCAGTATCGGGAAAAACAAAAAGACTGTTCTGATATATCGGAGGTATAACAGCTCCATGAAACTCTTGATAATCATCGCCTGTATGTGAACAAATCATAGATGCCTTTTTCTCCATGTTTTTCTCCTCTTTCGCAATTAAAATTGATCAATACTTTTAAGCATATTTCAAATATTATCTATATTCTCCCAAACTATCATAATACCCATGATGTTTTGCAGTTTGATACATAGTAACTATATTTTCTACCGGTATTTCAGGCAATAGCTCTTGACTTGAGTTTAATATAAACCCTCCTCCTGGGGCCAGAGTTTTTATCCTTTCAATAACTTCATTTTTTACGTCTTGCTTTGTCCCAAAAGGCAGCGTCTTTACTGTGTCTATACTTCCACATAACACAAGCTTATCCCCGAACTGTTTCTTTATCTGATAGGGATCCATGCCTTTTGCCGATACTTGAATAGGATTTAGTATCTCAAGGCCAAGTTCCAATAATCTGGGTATTATCTTTTTCACCGCACCACAGGAATGCTGCATAACCTTATACCCATAATTTTTAGCCTGATCATATATCTTTTTTGTCCTTGGGCCAATAAACTCATCATACATTTCTATACTTATAATCAGATTTTCCTGTGTCCCCAAATCATCTGCCATGAAAAATATATCCATCTTATCCCTTACAGCTTCAAACAATCTTTTATCTGCTTCTAGATAAAAGTCGGTGGCTTTGTCCAGTATATAGTGAGCAAGTTCCGGGTTTGTATACATAGTTATCAGGAAATTCTCCATACCCATCAATTCATAGCCTATATAAAATATCGGTCCCCACATACCTCCATATATACAATAATCCCTATAAAAGGTATCACAATAACTCACAAATGCATCTACATCTATATCGTCGGGATTAGGCCATGGATAATCCTTGACATCATCTATTGTCTGTACATCCTTGAGTGGATGATAAATAGATGTGCCGCCCCATTTGCATGACTTGCCCACCCCCCACATATTGTAATATACCGTTTTATCACTTTTATCCCATTTTAAAGGACCCAAATCCTGAAAACATGTAGGGGATTGCCTAAAATCTACTTCAAATTCTTTCAATAGTTGTTCTTTGCATTTGAATCCAAAATGTTCCAAAAGCTTTTCAAGTGCTTCATCTACTGCCCAAAAATCTATAGCAATACGATCGGCCTCTTGGTGATTTATTATTCGTAGAGCTCTTTCCTTAGAGTTCATATATAAAACCTCCTTTTATCAGCCTTTCACAGCCCCTGCGGTAAGACCTTGAACAAGATACTTTTGTATAAAAACAAATAATATAACTGCAGGAACAAGCGCTATTGCACCGGCAGCTGTCATCCTTCCCCAGTTTACATCAACCTTCTGAATAAACATATTTATTCCTACAGGAATGGTTTTTACAGCCTCACTATTGATAAACATAAGGCTAAAGAAATATTCATTCCATGCAGATATAAATGCGAATACAAATGTTGCAACTATACCTGGAAGCATAACAGGAACCACAACCCTGAAAAGTGCTTCTACCCTGGAACATCCGTCTACCATAGCAGATTCTTCTATAGCATTAGGTATACGCTTAAAAAACCCTATTATCATAACTGTACAAAAGGGAACCGATATTATGGTATAAGAAATAATCAAACTATATAGTGTATCAATCAACCCTAGATTCCTAAATAAAATAAACAACGGTACTATCAATACTACTATAGGTATCATTTGAGTCACTAAAAATAGTAAAAGGGTTATATTTTTACCTTTAAATTTAAACCTGGATAAACTATATCCGGCAAATATAGCCAGTATAACAGTCAATATCCCAGCTGTTACAGCTACAATGAGGCTGTTTTTGAAAAATACCGGAAAATCAGTAGTGCTCCATACTGCTGCATAATTTTCAAAAGTAAAATTTTTAGGCCAATATTGTATAGGTATTGTCACTGAATCTTTTGCAGGTTTAAATGAAGTTACCAAAAGCCAATAAATAGGGAATATAGCTATGATTAAAAATATCCCCAGACCTATTATCTTTAATATTTTTTCTGATGTTGTAGTCTTTTCCATTAAAAATCACCTGCCTCTTCAAATTTGCTAACAGTAAGATATATCAAAGTATATATAGCTAAAAATATTATAATAACAACAGCTATCGCTGAGGCTGAACCAAAATCAAGTGCTGTATATGCTTTTTGGAATAAATACGTTGCCAATGTATGTGAACTGTTAGCAGGGCCACCATTTGTCATGACATAAATAATGTCAGCAGAATTGAATATCCATATCGCCCTAAGCAAAACAGTGACCAGCAGAGTGGGCTTAATAAAAGGCACTATTATCTTCCAAAATCTAGTCATCTTACTTGCCCCATCCATTTCAGCCGCCTCAAATATCTCGTTTGGTATTCCCTGAAGAGCTGCTAATATCATTATTGCGAAAAATGGTATCCCATACCATATAGCACCAGCTATAGGCCCTATCATTACTGTGGAAGGCTGTGATAAAAACGGAATGTTCTCCTGTATCAAGCCTAACTTAAGCAATAGATCATTTATTACTCCAAATTGAGCATTGAACATCCATCGAAACATAATACCTATCAAAAACCCGGATACAGCCCATGGAATAAACACTATCGACTGATATACATTTCTGCCCTTAAAGGGTTTCCATAACAATAATGCAAGTATAAATCCTAAAATAAATTGAATGATCAATGAGTAAAATACCCAAATCAATGTATTGACTGCAGCTTTGCCGAACACAGGATCATCGAAGATGCCCTTGTAATTTTCAAAATTATTAAAATAAATATTATGCTCCATAACCAAGTTATAATTCATAAAAGACATATATAAACTTTTTATAAAAGGATACCCGTAAAACAACACAACAAGCAAAACTGCTGGAAGTATAAACCAGTACGGCACCAAACTTTCTTTAAGCAAAGGACTCTTTTTCCTCACCTTGACATCCTTTTTTAATTTACTATCTTCACCTTTCACAACAAACACATCCTCCTAATATTATTGAGTTGACCGGGAAAACCCGGTCAACCTTATTTATTCTGCTTATCCCAGTTTGACTGTGCTTTTTCCATATAGTCTGCTAGATTCTTTGCTGTATCCTCAACACTTTGTTCTCCCATAACCATCTTTTGCAGCTCTGATGTTGAGTAGTTAGCTATAAAATCCGACCATTCAGGTAAATAGGAAGGGATCTTAGCAAATTCTACTTTATCGCTCAATATCTGCTCTAAATAAACTCCTGCCGGTCCTTCTGAGAAAGCAGGGTCATTTTCTGCTTCCTTATATATTGGAGTAAAGCCGGTAGCCTTGGTGAACTTCATGTTTTGTTCAGGAGAGTTCAAGAAGGATAACAATTTCCATGCTTCTTCTTTATGTTTTGAATGAGCTGACATAGCATAACCAGCCTGTCCGCTTGTATCATATGTCTTTCCAGATGTTCCTACAGGAAGCATAGCAGTGTCAAACTTTCCTTCTCCCATTTTTTCGTCACATATCTGTACAACTTCATTACTCTGGATCACAAGCCCTGTAACTCCTGTTGTGAATCCTGTAACACATTCTCTAAATCCCCAGCTTGTTGAATCTGTAGGTGCAGTATCCTTGTACAATGCTGCATATTTTTTCAATCCTTCTATTCCCTCTGGTGTGTCGAATACACACTCTCCATTTTCATCAAAGAAATCCGGAGAACCAACATGTGAAAGCATCCACATTATTGCATGAGTTCCTCCATAGGGACCACCCCTGAAAGCATATCCATATTTACCTTCATCTTTATTTGTCATAGCTTTCGCTACTTCATAAAACTCATCAGTTGTTGTTGGTGCTTCCATTCCTGTGGCTTCAAGCATTTCTGTGTTATAGTATACAGCTGTACCATAAAAACCATATGGTATCCAGTAAGCAGTATCATCAAGTGATCTTCCAAGTGTCAATACAGAATCAACTAAACCATCTTTATTTTCCCAATTTTCAATATATGGCTCTAAACTCTCTAGATGTCCACCTACTCCTAATGAACCTAACCATGAATCATTTAATTCAAATACATCTGGCAGTGCTTTTCCTGCTGCCATTGTAAGCAATTTATCTTTTGACTGGTCAACAGGTATTGTTTGGAATTCAACCTTTATATTTGGGTTTTGCTCTTCAAATTCACTGACCATTTCCTTTAATAGTTCTGTTCTTGCTTCATTTGGTAACGTTTCAGCAAAGGTTATTGTAACTTGTTCGCCTTTGTCCCCATCTTTTGTTTGTGTTCCATCTTCTTTTTTCTCAGCATTATTACCGCATCCTGCAAACAATGTTAAAACTAGTAGACATGCTAAAATTACACTAATTAGTTTCTTTGACATTATTTATCCTCCTTTTATTTTCTGTTTAAGCTTAATCTATATTATTTTTAAAATCCCGATTTAATTAGCTTTCCTCCTTTCCTCTCGGGATAATTGAATACTTACCATATTTCATGGCACATTCAATCATAGCTAAATAATTTTCAGGGGGTATACCTTCCATTATGCTAGAACTGGAGCCTAGTATATACCCACCTCCAGGTGCAACTTTATTAATATGCTTTATCACATCCTGTTGTATTTCTTGTTTTTCCCCATATGCCAACAGCACAGTTTCAATATTTCCATGTAGACATATTTTTTGTCCCCAAGCCTTTTTTAATTCATATATATTATTAGCACCTGGCTCAATAGGATGTACAGCATCAAAGCCTATTTCATCCAGAATGGGAAACACCTGGTCAAGCTTCCCGTCTGTATGATAGGTTAAAAGCTTCCTTGCCTTTTTAGCAGGTTCAACCAAAGCTTTCATTCTATTTAAATATAGTTCTTTGAACAATTCCGGTCTAACTATCAGACCACTAACAAAAGCAATATCATCATTTATAAATACAAAAGAACATTCATGATATTTTACTACCTCTTCAACTAGTTTTCTCTGATTTTCTACAAATATATCCATCAAAGTCTCTATCAATTCAATATCATCATAGAGCTTGAACAAAAAGTCCTGAAAACCTATAGCAAGATAGGTACAATCAAAGAATCCCGTTATACTAGGATATACCCCTATCTTTGTGCCACTCTTTTCTACTGCTTGTAAATATCTTTCAAACTTTTGTAACTGCTTTGTTATATCAGGCGGCTCACCTAATTTTTCTAAATCATCTTTTGATTTTATCTGTCCATCCACATAGTGAATGGTACCATCTTGAGCTTTTTTAAACACTTGAGCAGGATTCCAAGAAAAATTAACCCTTATAGCATCCATGCCAATCCTCTTTGCATATTCTATTGCATCTTCCGGCACCAAATCGTTACTTTCTTTTGAGCCATTATCCATTAGCTCAAATCTAGCTTTTCCATCCAGTACATACTGCATTACCTGCTCACTTGTAGTCCAATATTCTAATATAGGTACATAATCAGGCTCTCCATCGTTGGAAATAGCCTTGATAAGTCTAGTTATATCTGGTTCTCTATAAAATTTATTATCTATTAACCCTGCCAAAAAACCACCTACTTGTTTTCGTATTCCAGTATTGTTTTAATATCAAATCTTATCAATCTCTTGAAGATTCTAATGGCTTTCTTCTTGTCCCTATTCTTTATAGCTTCAAGCAGAGGCCTATGTAATGGCATGGAATCGATCAATATAGAATAGTCCCCTAAAGGCGAATGCCATAATTTATTGAAATAGTCGGTCATGGATTCAAGAATAGTTATCAAAACATCGTTTTTGCTTGCATAATATATAGCTCTGTGAAATTGTTCGTCCTCCATATTAGGGTTTATCTTGTCTTCCAACTTCGCATCTATTTCATCCATTATTTGTTCCATATTTTCAATCTCTTCATTTGTGGCATTTTCTATTGCTAACTCTATTGCCAGACCTTCCAGTACTTCTCTCACCTGGAAGAGCTGCAATAGATTAGGTTTTTCAATTGCTAACTGCATGTTTATCCCTTTAATGGTAGCGTTTGGGTTTTTCACAAATGCCCCTCTTCCATTTTCAACTTGAACTAAATTCACTGTTTCAAGCTTTCTTAAGGCTTCCCTCAAAGAAGATCTCCCTATCGAAAGCATCTGAGCTAGTTTTCTCTCTGAAGGAAGTTTATCACCGCTTTTTAGATCGTTGGATTTGATGTAATCCTCAATAATCTCAGCAGCGGTAGAATGTACATTCATTTTTTTTACAGGTTCCATATTCATTGCTAAACACCTTTCTTTTCCTAAAAACAGACATAACCGGTATTGTGGTCTGATAGGTTGTTTCTAAATTAATATATTCGACATAGTTTTAAAAAATCCTTCTTTTTTTTGAATTAATATCTATAATTTTTTTATCCAATTACTGCTATAGTTTCTATTTCCACACCTACATCTTTAGGCAATCTTGCCACTTCTACACATGACCTGGCAGGCTTATTTGAGCCAAAAAACTCTCCATAAACCTGATTTATCTTTGCAAAATCATTCATATCACTGATAAAAACTGTAACCTTTATTACATCTCCAAGGGTAGCCCCTGCAGCTTCCAAAATTTCCTTTACATTTTGTAAACTCCTCTTGGTCTGTTCTTGAATATCACCTTCCACCAGTTCTCCTGTAGCAGGATCAATAGGAATCTGACCAGATGTGAATATAAAATTACCAACCTTTACTCCCTGAGAGTATGGACCTATAGCCGATGGTGCTTTTTTTGTATTTATAATATTCTTTTGCATTTTTAAACCTCCTGATTTTTTATGTCCACGTGACAAATAATAACATTATTATATACCATTACTTACAAGGAATCATATACCCTTTTTCTTTTAATATATCTATCAAAACATGGATATGTTTTTGATCATTGGTCTCTAATACAAGTTCGATTTCTGCATAGCCTATAGGTATATCTTGATTTAACCTGTTATGATAAACTGACACTATATTTGCACCTGCTTTGGTTATGTTCTGCAGCAACTTTTGTAGTTGTCCAGGCTTATCCGGAATTATTGTCTTCAACTCCACTTTCCTGCCCGCTTTTACAAGACCTTTATCAATTATCCTAGCAAGCATGTTTACATCTATATTTCCTCCACTTACTACAGCTACAACATTCTTACCTTTTAAATTGATTTTATCATAAAGTAGAGAAGCAAATGCAGCTGCTCCTGCACCTTCTGCTATTATCTTTTGTTTTTCAAGCAAAGTGAGGATTGCATTAGCTATCTCGTCTTCTTCCACCGTTACAATATCATCCACCAAATCTCTTACAATACTGAAAGTCAATTCCCCAGGGGTTTTAACTGCAATCCCATCAGCTAACGTATTTACATTGTTCAACGTTACTACACTTTTTGATTTTACAGATTGATACATGGAAGCAGCATGGGCAGATTCTACACCAATAACCTTAACCGATGGTTTTATCGCCTTAATCGCACTTGCAATGCCAGAAATTAAACCTCCACCACCTATAGGTACTATCACAGCATCTACCTCAGGTAAATCATCCATAATCTCAATACCTATGGTACCTTGCCCTGCAATTACACAATCATCATCAAAGGGGTGTATAAATGTGGCTTTTGTCTGCTGCTGTATTTCTAAGGCTTTTTGATAAGCCTCGTCATAAACATTGCCATGAAGAACCACCTGAGCCCCAAAATTTTTAGTAGCACTCACCTTGGCAAGTGGTGTACCTAAAGGCATTACTATGGTAGACTTGATTCCATAATCAGTAGCTGCTAGGGCTACCCCTTGTGCATGATTCCCGGCCGAAGAAGCTATTACGCCTTTTTTTCTTTCTTGATCGGATAAACAGACTAATTTATTGTATGCTCCTCTTATTTTGAAGGAACCTGTCTTTTGTAAATTCTCGGCTTTTAAAAATACATTTACACCAATATCATCGCTTACTCTTTGACAGTGTATCAAATCAGTTTTACGTATAACGCCTGAAAGATTTTCTACTGCTTGCTCTATTCTTTCTATGTGTACCCTCACCTTTTCGCATCTCCTTTGACAGATCTTCTATATATTTATCTATAAATACCTACCATTTGGACTTAGTTCCAATTATAAAGTGGTCTGTTGGTCTGATAGGTTATGTTATTATATTCGACACTTTTTTTAAAAATCCTTCTTTATCTTTAAAAAAAATAAAAAATCCTATAGAACAGACTTTTAAAAAGTTGTCTGCTCTATAGGATATATTCTACATAAAAGCTATACTTTTTTATTGTTCAGAAGGGTGTCTCTCTTCCCACATATCATCTGCAACTTCTCCCCATTTATTGGCATATTGTTCATCCAACATATCAGCAAGTTCTTTAGGAGTATATTCTTGACCTACCTGTGTAGAATAGGCCTTTGATTCTTCCACCATTTTATTCAAACTTTGCGGGTTATCTATAAGAGGACAAGGTCTGAACATGTTGTCATTAAAAGGCTGACCCTTTCTATAAGCTTTAAATAATGGCGAATGCAACGCATCAAACAAAGATGTATCTTTTATGTTGCATGTAGCATAGTGTATAAAGGCACAGGGCTCTACATCTCCTCTAGCATTTATATGGAAATATCTTCTTCCTCCTGCTATACAGCCCCCTGAAAACTCGCCGTCATTCCAGAAGTCAATGGTAAATATTGGTTTAGTTTGCCTGAAATGCTGAATCTTTTCAAACACATGTTTTCTTTGTTCGGGAGTGGCCATTAAATCCAAGTTAGGATCTATTCCTACCGGAACATAGGTGAAATACCACAAGAAAACACATCCCTTTTCTACCAATAGATCTAGATATTCATCTGAAGTTACTTCATCTACATTGTGTCTAGTATAACATGTTGAACATCCGAAAACCAAGCCCGCATCTCTCATCTTTTCCATATTAGTTATTACTTTGTTGAATACGCCTTTGCCCCTTCTAGCATCAGTTGCTTCTTCAAGACCTTCCAAGCTGAATGCCAGTGCAAAATTTCCTACCCGTACCAAATCATCTATAAATTCGTCATCAATTAATGTGCCGTTTGTAAAAGCAAGGAATTGTACATCTGAATGTTTCTCAGCAAGTTTTATAAGGTCATTCTTTCTTACCAATGGTTCACCGCCAGAGAATATAACCAGATAAATCCCCAGTTCTTTTCCTTCCCTTATAACCCTGTCTAACACCTCATTATCCAATGAATCGGTCTTTGCATATTCTCCTGCCCAGCACCCTGTACATTTTAAATTGCAGGCAGAAGTGGGGTCTATCAATGTTGCATATGGAACGTTTATATCATGTTTATTAGATATTTCCCATTGCTTAGGTACTCCCAATAAAGCAGAGTTAATAAAAAAGTTTATCCCTAATTTATGCTTTACGTTTTTATCCAATCCTTTAAGCAGCCTCATAGCATACTTATACCAAACGTTTTCCGGATCGCTCATTAAATTCTTTATGTTTTGTATCGTCTTCTTATCTCCCTCCCTTCTCGCTACTTTTTCACCTAGATTCAGCAGCTTGACTAGGTTCTCTTCCGGATTTTTATCCATATAATTTATCGCTTGTTTAACAATCGGTCCTCCCAACATTTTAACTGCTAAACTCATACTAAAACCACCCTTCATATTTTAAAATTTTTAATATTTTATGAATTTTATAAACCAATAATAATTTATTGTTTTTGATGAATTCATCTGTTACTTTTTAAATTTTGGTTGAGTTTATCCAATATATCTTTAAATGAGGTTATTTCGGATTCTTCCAGTGAACTGATGATATTCTCTGTAATCTCCAGATTTCTTTTTTTTATCTCCTCAAATATCTGTCGACCGTCATTTGTAAGGTCAACTAACACCTGTCTTTTATCTTCACTCCCTCTGAACCTTTCTACATAATTTTTGCTGATCAGCCTTTCTACAGCGGTGACCGGGGTATTTACTGCAACACCTAAATCCGCTGCTAACATAGACATGGTTTTAGGACTCCCATCTCCAATGGTGTAAATAGTTTTTAATTCTGCAGATGTTAGACCCCTATTATTTTTAAACTCAAACCATTTCTTTTCTGCTGCTTCATATCTTTTAATCAGTCTCCTGATAAATTCGTCTATTGCATGAATCTTTTCCTGAGCCATTTGATCACCTCGTTATATTTCGAAGTTCGAAGTATTTATTTATATATTACACCCTACAAAAACTTTTGTCAATATTATTGTTTTTTTATTGTTTATAGC
>JAQVDB010000052.1 GCA_028698525.1 Clostridia bacterium | reverse complement strand
GACTTAAAGACTTCTGATATTTATAGTGAAACATATGATAATATAATTTTGTCTCCGGGGGCGAATCCGGTGAAGCCACCTATTCCCGGTGTTGATAGTAATCGTGTATTTACTGTTAGAAATATTCCAGACATAGATGCAATAATGAATTTTATAAATCAAAATAACCCCAGGCATGCTGTAGTTGTAGGGGGAGGTTTTATAGGGTTGGAGATGGTCGAAAATTTAAAACATAGAGGAATAGATGTAACTGTGGTGGAAATGTTGAATCAGGTGTTCAAAAATATAGATTATGATATGGCGTGTATCATACACAATCATTTGATGTCCAAAGGAATAAATCTTCAATTAAACGATGGTGTGAGAGCCTTCGAAGACAAGGGAGACAGGATTGACGTCATATTGAACAGTCAAAAGACGATACAGGCAGATATGGTAGTGATGAGTATAGGCGTGAGGCCTGACATTCAACTGGCACAGGAGGCCGGTCTCAAGATAGGGAAATTAGGGGGTATAGAGGTAAACGAATATATGCAGACATCAGATCCGGATATTTATGCTGTAGGGGATGCGGTGGAAAAACAGGATATAGTTACAGACAGCTATTGTTTAGTACCTCTTGCCGGACCTGCCAACAGACAGGGCAGGATAGCTGCAAATAATATAATGGGCAAAGAAGATAAGTATAATGGAGTACAAGGTACTTCTATTATAAAAGTGTTTGATATTACCGTTGCACAAACAGGAAGCAATCAGGAGATACTTAAACAAGGAGGGAAGAAATATTTAAGCATATTCTGTGAGGCTAACTCACATGCCGGATACTATCCCGGAGCTTCGCCACTTACTATAAAATTATTGTTTTCACCCACAGGCAAGATATTAGGTGCTCAAATTGTAGGATGTGACGGGGTTGACAAGCGGATAGATGTATTGGCTTCTGCCATAAGGTTTGAAAAGACGGTATTTGATCTGCAAGAACTTGAATTGGCATATGCTCCTCCCTATTCTTCTGCTAAAGACCCGGTAAACATGGCAGGGTATATTGCATCCAATGTTATAAATGGTGAGGTGGATGTTGTACAATGGAATCAAGTGGAGGATGTAGATAGAGATGAAACTGTCCTATTGGATGTCAGAAAGCAGTATGAGAGGGAAAATGGGTTCATTGAAGGGGCGATAAATATTCCTCTTGATGAGATCAGGCAAAGGTTAGATGACATTCCCCGAGATAAAGATATAATAGTGTATTGTAAGACAGGATTAAGGTCGTATATCGCTTGTAAGATATTGCAAAATAATGGTTTCGAAAATGTAAAAAATCTCACAGGAGGTATCGATGTTTATAAAAATGTAAAACAGGCAGAAGAGAGGTTGCGTCTTCAGCAATAAGGATATGAATATTGTTAGGTTTTAGGATATAGTGGGAGAATTGCGGAGCATTTAGCCTAAATTTTATAAAATTACCTGTAGATGTGATAAATATGTTATTATTTTATAAAATAGATATATAAATAATACAAGAGGGGGAGGGTACGGCTATCAATACTACATATAGGTATAACATAAGGAGAAGGAAAAAGAGGACTAGGATAAATATTAAAAAGGTAGTATTTTTTTGTCTGCTGATTGTGGTTATAGCGCTTTTGTATCTCAATTTAAAACTCACATTTAGCCCGGAACAGGTCAGGATAGAGGATATACCTCCCGAAAAACTGGAGCTTTATTTTAAGGGACAAAAGCAATTAGGAGTTAATTGGTATTATTTTGATATGCTTGAACAGCGAGGCAAGTGCTATTTTGATGATGAGAAAAAGTTGAGGGAGATTTCCGAGGAAATAAAGGCAGGTAAAATTAACGGACTGGATGATAAAAAAGAACATTCTAAGTATAATTATATAAACAGCATATTAAAGGACAAGGAGTTCCCTATCAAGAAAGAAAATAAATATGAATACACAAATGACTGGCAGTCCCCTAGGAGCTTTGGAGGAGAAAGAACCCACGAAGGGATAGATATAATGTGCAAAAAAGGCACACCGGTAGTATCGGTATCAGATGGGAGAATACAAAAGAAGGGCTGGAACACGTTGGGAGGCTGGAGGCTGGGTGTAGTGGATAGAGATAATATGTACTATTATTATGCACATCTTGATAGGTATGCAGAAGGATTGAGAGTAGGCTCCAGAGTGAAAAAAGGACAGGTAATAGGATATGTAGGAGATACCGGATATGGTCCTGAAGGCACGTCTGGAAAGTTTGAGCCGCATTTGCATTTTGGCATGTATGAGCTGAATAAAAATCCTGTGAGTCCGTACCCATTTTTACAGATATGGGAATAAGGTCTCATTTTTTATACTACATATTGACAATGCCAATCAAATAATATACTATATATAGTGAAAAATAGATTTCCAACAGGTGACTGTGATTAAGGTTTAAAAGGGAAAACGGTGAGAATCCGTTGCAGCCCCCGCTACTGTATGTGGGAATGCCCGGCTGATATGCCACTGTATGGACGGGAAGGCAGCCGGAGGCATATGACCCCAAGCCAGGAGACCTGCCTGTTAAGGAATTTGATAACCTATTCTTTCGGTGGGAAAGGATTGGCTGTGTAGTCGTTTCGCGACTAAAGCCTGATCGTTTGATTAGGCTTTTTTTTATCAATTATCTGAAAGGGGATAACAAATGATCGAGTTTATAAGAAAAAGGGATGGAAGAATAGAAGAGTTTGAGCAGAAAAAGATAACAGATGCTATCTTTAAGGCTGCCATTGCATGTGGAGGCGAGGATTATCAAAGGGCTGAATTTTTGTGTGATCAGGTGGTGGATATTGTCCGAATCACCTTTGACGCAAAGATACCTTCTGTTGAAGATATACAGGACATAGTGGAAAAAGTGCTGATTGAAAATGGACATGCTCAAACTTCCAAGGCCTATATATTGTATCGTGAAAAGAGAAAGAGTGCCAGAGAATTAAATGCCTTGATAGGTGCAACTATAGATATGTTTTCGGATTATTTGAAGGACAGGGATTGGCAGATACAGGAGAATGCCAATACCCAGAGGAGCGTGAATGGCCTCAATAACTACGTACGGGAAGTATTTACTAAGAAATATTGGTTGTATGAAGTTTATCCTGAAGAGGTAAAAAAGGCCCATGAAAACGGGGATTTTCATATACATGATTTAGGTTTTTTCGGTCCTTATTGTGCGGGGTGGGATTTAAGACAGCTTTTGATGGAAGGATTCGGAGGGGTGAGCGGTAAGCTGGAAAGCAAACCTGCCAAACATTTGCGTTCATTTTTAGGACAGATAGTAAACTCTACTTTTACAACCCAGGGAGAGACGGCAGGGGCCCAAGCATGGTCGGGGTTTGATACATATTGTGCACCATTCATCAGGTATGATGGATTGAATTATGATCAGGTAAAACAATGCTTGCAAGAGTTTGTTTTCAATATAAATGTTCCTACTAGGGTAGGCTTTCAGTGTCCTTTTTCCAATCTGACCTTTGATATAAAGGTGCCGGACATGATGAAGGATGAACCGGTAATATTGGGTGGAAACATGATGCAGGATGTATATGGGGATTTCCAAAAAGAGATGGATATATTCAATAAGGCATTTTGCGAAGTGATGCTGGAAGGGGATGCACGGGGCAGGGTGTTTACATTTCCTATACCTACTATAAATATTACAAAGGATTTTGAGTGGGATAACCCTGTGGTGGATGCTTTTATGGAGATAACCTGCAAATATGGTATACCTTATTTTTCAAACTACATAAATTCTGACCTATCACCTGAAGATGCTCTTTCTATGTGCTGTCGGCTCAGACTGGATACTTCCAAGCTCAGGAAAAGAGGGGGAGGGCTGTTTGGCAGCAACCCAATGACAGGCTCCATAGGTGTTGTTACCATAAATTTACCTAGGATAGGTTATCTTTCTTCTACAAAGGATGAGTTTAAGCAGAGACTTAAAAAACTTGTATATACTGCAAAAACCTCACTGGAAATAAAGAGAAAGATTATTGAAGAGCAATCCCAAAAGGGACTTTATCCTTATTCAGCTCACTATCTGAGGGATGTGAAAAAAGCCTCAGGAGAATATTGGTACAATCATTTTAATACCATAGGTATAGTAGGTATGAATGAAGCGTTGGAAAACTTTATGGGTAAAGATATTGCAAGTCCGGAAGGACAGCAGTTTGCAATAGAGATAATGAATTATCTGACAGATATAATGTCTGAAATACAAAATGAAACAGGGCATTTTTATAATTTAGAGGCCAGTCCTGCAGAAGGCGCGGCATATAGATTAGCGTTGATTGATCGGAAAAAATATAAGGATATAATTGCAGCAGGTGGTGAAACACCTTATTATACCAACTCTACCCAGCTGCCTGCCGGATATACGGATGATATATTTGAGGTGCTGGAATTGCAGGACGAGCTTCAATCTCTTTATACAGGCGGAACAGTGCTCCACTTATATCTGGGGGAGAGAATAGACGATATACAGGTGTGCAAATCTTTGATAAAAAAGATATTTACAAATTATAAGCTGCCTTATATTTCTATAACCCCTACTTTTAGTGTATGTGAGACTCACGGGTACTTAAAAGGTGAGCACTTTAAATGTCCAGAGTGTGGGCAGGATGCAGAAGTGTGGTCCAGGGTGACCGGGTATTTAAGGCCGGTATCTAACTATAATAATGGGAAAAAGCAGGAATATATTGAAAGGAAAAAGTTTGTTTTAAATGAGAGGATATCATGAATATAGCCGGTATACACAAAAATTCGTTTGTAGACTATCCTGGAAAGATAGCCTCAGTTGTCTTTACGCCGGGATGTAATATGGATTGTTTTTATTGCCATAACAGGCATATATTATCCCAAAATGCTGCTTCGGTATGGGATACGGATAAATTTTTGGAGTTTATCAGCCAGAGGAAAAAGTTGCTTGATGCTGTAGTGATAAGCGGTGGGGAGCCCACACTTCAGAAAGATCTGGAGCAATTTATCAGCAGTATCAAGGATATGGGGTATGCGGTTAAACTGGATACTAACGGGAGCAATCCTGAATATTTGCACTATCTTTTAACAGCTGATCTATTGGATTATGTGGCTATGGATGTAAAAGCACCTTTCGAAAGATATTCAGAGATTTGTGGTATAGATGTGGATACAGATAAAATAAAACGAAGTATAAGGATGATCATGGAATCCGATATAGCCTATGAATTTAGGACAACTTTTGTATCCTGTCTCCAGCAAAGTGATATATTTAAAATAATAGAATATATCCAAGGGGCGGATTTATATGCTCTTCAGCAGTTCAAAAATCCTCTTGGCAGCAAAATTTTATGTAAACCCCACAGCGGTGATTATATAAGGCGTACCTGCGACAAAGCAAAAAGATATGTAAAACAATGTATTGTTAGGGGAGTTTAAAATGATGTGCTAAAAAATTTGGCACATCATTTTTGTATATGAGAGCGTAAAAAGTGCATATTAAATAATGAATAATGTATAATAAGCGAAAAGTGTTTGTTAAATAATTAACATGAACTATAATTATAATTGCAAACTAAATAAAGGAGATGATCATATGGCACGATTTACATTACCGAGAGATATATATTTTGGAAAAGGTGCAATGCAAGAAATAAAAAATTTAAAAGGTTGTAAAAAAGCCATAATAGTTACAGGCGGTTCATCTATGCAGAGGTTTGGATTTCTGGACAAACTGGAAGATATACTAAAAGAAACAGGACTGGAAGTGGAGAGGTTTGAAGGTGTGGAGCCTGATCCATCAGTAGAGACTGTTATGGCAGGCGCCAAGAAGATGCAGCAATTTGAACCTGATGTTATAGTTGCCATAGGCGGGGGATCTCCGATAGATGCGGCAAAGGCTATGTGGGTATTCTACGAGTATCCCGAGCTTGAATTTGACGACATAAAAACGCCGTTTTCAATGCCAAAGTTGAGGAATAAGGCTACTTTTGTAGCAATACCATCGACTAGCGGTACCGCTACAGAAGTTACAGCTTTTTCAGTAATTACTGATTACTCTAAAAAGATTAAATATCCGCTGGCAGATTTTGAGATAACACCGGATATAGCTATTTTGGATACTGATATTCCTATGACAATGCCCAAAAAACTGGTAGCACATACAGGGATGGATGCTCTCACACATGCAATAGAAGCTTATGTAGCTTCGGCAAGCTCTGATTTTAGTGACCCACTGGCTATAAAGGCAATAAAGATGTGCGTTGAATATCTGATAGACTCCTATAATGGAGATGAACAGGCAAGAGGTCAAATGCATATAGCTCAATGTTTAGCAGGCATGGCTTTCAGCAATGCTTTACTGGGTATCACACACAGTCTTGCCCATAAAATAGGTGCACAGTTTGACATACCCCATGGATGCTGTAATGCTATACTGCTTCCCTATGTTATAAAATTCAATTCAAAGGTATGCATGAAGGAATATGCTGAGATAGCCAGGGAATTGGGATTGGAAGGAGCTACAGATAAACAATTAGTGGATTCATTGATTCAAAAGGTTGACCAAATGAACCAAAAACTTGATATAGCAGCTACACTCAAACAATATGGGGTAACTAAAGAAAAATTGGATGCCAGCATAGACTATATAGCAGAAAATGCTGTACTGGATCCTTGCACAGGCTCAAACCCTAGAAAGACATCGACACAAGACATGAAAAATATATTAGAATGTGCATTTGAAGGAAATCCAGTGAACTTTTAAAATATACAATAAAAATTAAAGCTTTGAACATGTAAAGGACTGATAAAATGTATAAGATCGTTAAAAAAACAAAATTGAATTCCTTGGTGTATTCAATGGATATAGAGGCTCCTTATGTTGCGAGGAGTTGTCAGCCCGGCCAGTTTATAATACTGAGGGTGGACGAAAAAGGGGAGAGAATTCCTTTGACAATTGCTGATTATGATAGGGAGGCAAACACGATAACTATCATATTTCAAGTGGTAGGGTATAGTACCAGAAAACTCAGCAATAAAAACCAAGGTGATACAATACAGGATTTTGTTGGACCTTTAGGAAAACCTGCTCCATTAAAGAAGTGCAAGAGAGTGATCGGGATAGGAGGAGGGGTTGGAATAGCCCCTTTATACCCGCAGCTGAAGAAATTACATGAAATGGGAGCAGAGGTACACGCTATACTAGGTGGTAGAAGTGAGGAGTTCGTTATATTTGAAGAGGAATTCAGCAAATTTGCCCAGGTATATGTGACTACTGACGACGGCAGCAAAGGGAGAAAAGGCAATGTTGTTCAGCAGTTAAAAGAGTTGGTAGATGAGTATGAATATGATTGTGCAATAGCAATAGGGCCACTTATAATGATGAAGGTGGTAGTGGACTTTACTAAACAAGCAGGCATACCTACAAATGTATCTTTAAACCCAATAATGATCGATGGAACGGGTATGTGTGGAGGATGCAGGGTTACTGTAGGGGGAGAAACTAAGTTCGCCTGTGTGGATGGCCCGGACTTTGACGGATTTTTGGTAGATTTTGACGAGGCTATGAGGAGACAGGGCATGTATAAAGATAATGAGAGACTTGCCGATAAAGACCATAAATGCAAGCTAGGATTAGGGGGAAAAGACAATGAAAAATAAAGACAGAGTAAAGATGAATGAGCAAGATCCCCAGAAGAGAAATAAAAATTTTGATGAGGTGGCTCTCGGGTATACACCGGAGCAGGCAATCCAAGAAGCAAAACGTTGTTTAAACTGCAAAAAACCCAGGTGTGTGGAAGGTTGTCCTGTAAATGTAAACATACCTGATTTTATACAAAAGATTGCACAAGGTGAATTTGATGAGGCATATCAAATTATTTATGGGCAAAATGCTTTGCCGGCCATATGTGGCAGGGTATGTCCCCAGGAAAGCCAGTGTGAAGGAAAATGTATACTGGGTATAAAGGGGGAACCTATTGCCATAGGAGCTTTAGAGAGATTTGCTGCGGATTACGCCATGAACAAAGCTGATAAAGCTCAAAAAGAACAAAACAAAGATACAAAATCCAATAAAAAAATAGCAGTCATAGGTTCTGGACCTGCAGGTCTTACTTGTGCAGGGGAACTTGCCAGGAATGGATACAATGTCACTGTATTTGAGGCATTGCATGAGGCTGGAGGAGTATTGATGTATGGTATTCCCGAATTCAGGTTGCCTAAAAAATTGGTAGGGCAAGAAATAGCAAAACTGGAAGAGATGGGTGTTGATATACAGACCAACGTGGTGGTAGGTCGTTCCATCACTATAGATGAATTGATAAAACAAGGATATGAAGCAATTTTTGTAGGCACAGGTGCCGGGCTTCCTAAATTTATGAATTTACCCGGTGAAAACTTAAATGGCGTTTATTCTGCTAATGAATTTCTCACTAGAAATAATTTGATGAAGGCCTATGATTTTCCCGAAAATCCAACACCTATATATACGGGGAAAAAGACCGCTGTCATAGGTGGGGGAAACGTTGCAATGGATTCAGCAAGAACTGCAAAGAGGTTAGGAGCAGAGCATGTATACATCATATATAGAAGAAGTGAGAATGAGATGCCTGCAAGACATGCGGAGATAGAGCATGCAAAAGAAGAAGGAATAGAATTCAGGCTGCTTACCAATCCGGTAGAGATAATAGGTGATGGTGGATGGGTAAGAGCTATCAAGTGCATAGAGATGGAACTGGGCGAGCCGGATGAGTCCGGTCGAAGAAGACCTGTAGAGAAACCCGGTTCGGAGTTCATACTGGATGTAGATACAGTTATTATAGCGATAGGACAATCTCCCAATCCACTGATCCGTCAGACAACCGAGGGATTAAAGGTGGAAAATTGGGGAGGTATAATAATAGAAGAGGATACCATGGCTACTTCACGAGAGAGAGTTTATGCAGGTGGAGATGCAGTAACCGGTGCGGCTACAGTTATTTCTGCCATGGGTGCAGGTAAAAAGGCTGCACATTCTATAATGGATTTTTTATCAAATAAATAAGCCCCTTCCACGCCTCATTGCCGGCATTAAATTCGGCTTTGAGGCGTTTTTATATACCTAACATCTCTTTAAACTTTTTCATGTAGCTCCTGCTCACAGGAACCTCATCTTTTTCATATTTCTCCATTACCAGTAAATAAGTATAGTTGAACCAGGGTACTATCTGTTTTATATGATTTATATTTACAATATAGCTTTTATGTGTTCGTATAAATGTATTGCTATCCAATTTATTTTCCAGATTTGCTAATGTGAGTGAAGTAGTGAATTCACCCTTTAGGGATTTGACTATTACTTTATTTGTACCGGTAGAACAATAAACTATCTGATCAGGCGTGAGCAGATGCATCCTGTCTTTATCCCATACGCTTATTACATTAGCTCGGGGACGTGGTTTAATCATGGATTTTAATCTTTCTATAGTTTGAAGAATTCGATAATCATCAAAGGGTTTTAATATATAATCCACTGCATTTAAGTCGAATGCGTTAACCGCATAATTATCATAGGCAGTTGCGAATACTATGTGGATATCTTTATATATTTTTTTTATTTCATTCGCAAGATCTATGCCATTTTTACTACCTAAATGAATATCTAAAAAAGCCACATCAGGACGTTCGCTAGCTATGACATTCAAACAATCCTCTGCATTATATGCTACGCCACATATTTCAAAATCGCTGTATTGTTGGATCAGATATTTTAATTCTTGTACTGCGTGTTTTTCATCATCCACTATAACTACTCTTAACGGCATCTGCTTTCCTCCTTTTACGTATAGGGATTTTGATTATGACTGATGTGCCTTTATCAATTTCAGATTGTATATCAAGCCCGTATTGTATGCCGTATATTTCCTTGAGTCGGTTGTTAACATTGGACAACCCTATCTTATCTTGCGATTGATTGTTTTTCAACACTTTTTGTATTTCTTGTTCAGGCATTCCACATCCATTATCCGATATTATAATTTTAAAAAAATTATTTTGTTTTTTTACGGATATTTTTATCAATCCATCTTTTTTGTCTACCAATCCATGCTTTATAGAGTTTTCAACTATAGGCTGTATTGTAAATGGAGGTATAGGCATTCTTATATTCTTATCCACATCTATTTCTACTTTAAAATTATCCCCAAATCTTGCTTTTTCAATCTCCATATAGCTAGAGATGCTATCCAATTCCTTATGGATGTCCACCAGGTCTGGAGAAGTCCTTATAGTCGAACGTAGATAACTTGCAAGATGCAAAATCAACCTGCGAGCTTTGAGAGGTTCAGTTCTGCATAATGAAGATATTGTATTTAGTGCATTAAATAAAAAATGCGGATTTATTTGCGCCTGTAATGTTTTGAGCTCTGTTTTTGCTCTCAACATTGACTGATAATTGTCCATATTTGCTTTCAGATGTGATTCTATAAATTTTGCTATCCCGGCGGTTAATTGCTTTTCATCATCAGTTATGCTTTGTCCTATCTTTTTATAAAAAATCAGTTCCAGCTGTGTGTTTATTTGTCCGGATAATACAGTTCGGATAGAAGGATAGCTCATGTTCGGAGAAGATAAAACATTTGTATCGCCGAAATGTGTAATTATCTTTTTATCACTTCTCAATACAATAGCATTGAAGTCGGTGAGGGCATACAATGCCGCTAATACTCTTCGACAATCATCCTTTCGCTTAAAGTCTGATTGTAAAAGGGGCAATAGATGACAGCATATATCAAAAGCGTAGGATATGTTGTTTTGGTTTTTTTCTTCTATATCTTTCATATATGTTCCCCTGATACCCTTCTATATTTTACATGTGTCAATATATCATATATTTTTTTAACTTTTTGCTGGCTTTCGTCACACACGGGATATCCATTTTCTATCTTCATCAATATCCTATCGATATCCTGATAGCTTATTCCTAGAGAAAATTCATCAGTTATTCCTGGGGCTACATCAGGACTTGGTTTTTTGTCGATAATCTTTTTAGGGATGTGGAGCTTTTCTGCCAGCTGATATACTTCTGTTTTATATAAATGCAGTATAGGCTCTATATCAGATGCTGCATCACCCCATTTTACATAGTATCCTACCCTATATTCTGTCTTATTTGTAGCACCTACTACAGCATATCCTCTTTTTTCCGCTTCAAAGTAAAGCATACACATTCTTATCCTGTTTTTCATCCTATAATAAGCCAGATCCACCAAGAAGTCCTTATCACCGGTGGTAGTTAAATCCTTAATATATGAGTCTTCACCTTGAGACTTCCATATGTTTCTGGCATAATTTTTCTGAACTTTTTTAGGGAATATAAATGCAGGAGGTTTTAGGCTGTAAACTCCCGCCTTCCTCAACAATCCGGTGATATTAATAACTTTATAATCTATACCTAAAAAATCACATACCAGTATCGAATCTTGCAGAGTGTCGGGGGAAGAATCCCGTTCAGGAAGAAGAACACCCAATACTTTCTCTTTTCCTATGGCATCCACTACCAATTTACCTGCTACTGCAGAATCTACACCTCCACTTATACCTATTATTGCACCATTAAAACAATACTTATCAAAAAAGGCTTTTATAAAATTGATTATATTGTCAATCATATTATCAGTCGTGCTGTCGGTCATACTATATCTCTCTCCCTGTATATTTTTATTCATAATTATTATATACTAAAAAAGTAATAATAGAGCATATATTGTTGTTTTTTATGGATAATTAAACTCTTAAGAGAAAATATTCAAGTTTTGATAATGATTGATGTGGGTAAGTTATTTATATAGTATAATAATGTGAGATAGATTTACTGTTCACACTGCAAGGAGTGATATTTAATTGGCTGAAGACAAAGTTATACTAAAAGTCTCAGGGATGAGCTGTGCTGCTTGTGCTGCTAGCATAGAAAAGGCTTTAAATGCAACGGATGGGGTGAATAATGCGTCAATAAACTTTGCAGCAGCTGTTGCGGTTGTAGAGTATGATAAGGATAAATTGGACGTTGATAGGATAATAAACAAGATAAGGGATGTAGGATATGATGCTAAGTTAAAGGATCAGGATATTTTAAAGGAACAAGATACCGGGAAAAGCGAGATAGATAAGTTGAGAATTTTGTTGGTTATATCCATAGTTCTATCATTTCCGCTGTTGTTAGGAATGATAGTAGGGATGGCAGGTAAGGAAAATACCTTTTTAGCAAACGGTTATTTTCAATTGGCAGTTTCAACACCTGTACAATTTATCATAGGGTACCGGTTTTATAAAGGGGCTTATAAGTCGCTAAAGGGTGGAAGCGCAAATATGGATGTATTGGTGGCTATGGGTACCAGCGCAGCTTATTTTTACAGTATTTATAATCTGATTATAGGTGATAACCACTATTATTTTGAGACTTCGGCAGTGCTTATAACCCTTATATTGCTGGGTAAATACCTTGAAGCAATAGCTAAAGGTAAGACCAGCGAGGCCATACAAAAACTTATGCAGCTTCAGCCTGATACTGCAACTGTAGTCAGGGAAGGAAAGCAAGTGATAGTGCCTATAGAGGAGGTAGAAATAGGGGATATTATCGTTGTCCGACCGGGGGAAAGGATACCGGTGGATGGTGTGATAGTGGAAGGATATTCCAGTGTAGATGAATCTATGCTCACAGGTGAGAGTATACCTGTGGATAAAGAGAAAGGTGATGAGGTGACAGGTGCTACCGTTAACAGACATGGTTCCTTTAAGTTCAGAGCTGAAAAAATAGGAAGAGATACGGTACTGGCAAGTATAATAAGGATGGTGGAGACAGCCCAGGGAACTAAGGCACCTATACAGAGATTGGCGGATAGTATATCAGGCATATTTGTACCTATTGTAGTGGCGATAGCCGTCATAACTTTTATCATATGGACTGTGTTTTTTAGGGACTTTACATCTGGATTGCTCTCTGCTGTAGCTGTTCTAGTTGTGGCCTGTCCTTGCGCTTTAGGTCTTGCTACCCCAACAGCGATAATGGTGGGTACCGGAAAAGGAGCCGAGCAGGGCATTCTGATAAAAGGAGGGGAACATCTTGAGAGGGCACATAGAGTGGACACTATTGTGCTGGATAAGACAGGCACTATAACAAAAGGTGAACTTCAGGTTACAGATGTGATTCCTTTGGATGGGTACCAACAGATAGAGGTATTAAGCTGGGCGGCAGCCGCTGAAAAGGTTTCTGAACACCCTATAGGGGAGGCTATAGTTAAAAGCGCACAGCAAAAGGGGATAGAAATCCGAGATGCTGAACAATTTGAGGCGGTACCTGGTTACGGAATACGTGCCATAATAGAAGGTAAAACCATTCTAGTAGGTAGCAAAAGATTCATTGAAGGGGAAGGTGTGGATGTATCCCAAGTAGTTGATAATGTAGAATCCCTACAAGCTCAGGGTAAAACAATAATGGTGATAGCTGCAGACGGTGATGCTATGGGAGTGATTGGGGTGCAGGATACTATAAGAGAGTCTTCTAGCAAAGCGGTGGAACTGCTTAAAGATATGGATATAGAAGTATATATGATAACAGGGGACAATCGAAGAACTGCACATGCTATAGCCCAACAAACCGGCATAAGTAATGTATTAGCGGAAGTTCTTCCTGATAACAAAGCTGAACAGGTGATAGAGCTTAAGGATAAAGGTCGGGTAGTCGGTATGGTGGGGGATGGTATAAATGATGCACCGGCTCTAGCTTCTGCTGATACAGCGGTGGCCATAGGGGCAGGGGCAGATGTGGCGGTGGAAACCGCTGATATTGTATTGATGCATGGAGATCTTCTAGATCTTGTGACCGCTATAAAACTCAGCAGGTCTACCATGAGAGTTATAAAACAGAATTTGTTTTGGGCATTCATATACAATATAATCGGCATACCGATAGCGGCTATGGGAAGGCTAAATCCCATGATAGCAGGGGCTGCAATGGCCTTTAGTTCTGTCTCGGTTGTAAGTAATTCGTTGAGGTTGAAGAGATTTAAGCCGGAAATACTGGATAGGAGGGATAAAGGAATGAAACAGCAGCATATTTTTAAAGTTCCTGATATGAGTTGTCAGCACTGTGCAAAAACAATAAGAGAATCTCTTGAAAAAATAAGTGAGGTGCAAGATATAGATATAGATGTAGAAAACAAAGTCGTAGCGGTAACAGGAGATGTATCAGAGGATGAAGTGATAAGTGCTGTTAAACAGGTAGGGTATCAGGTGGAAATGGGTTCATAAGCAGGTATTGATAGAATCGCCTTATTTGCGTTGTATAGATTTTAGATATCGTATATTCAAATGGGATAAATGGATGTTCAGCCTCCATTCAGAGCTGGTACATCTTTATCAGTGATGATCTCATGTTATGGTTGTAGATATAATATAAGAGGTGAGGTTATAATTTTGCCTATGGAGAAGGGATATGTTCAAATTTATACAGGAGATGGTAAAGGTAAGACTACAGCTGCTTTAGGACTTGCAATGCGTGCTGTAGGGAATGGTCTTAAAGTCCTGATGTATCAGTTTTTAAAGGGTACTCCTTCAGGCGAATTGGTGGCTGCTCAAAAGTTATATCCTAATTTTGAAATAAAAAGGATAGGGCAGACAGATAAGTTTGTGTGGCAGATGGAACAAGAGCAGAGATTAGAGATAAGCAGGAGACTGGGGACTGTATATGGTGAAATATTAGAGATAGTTGCCAGCAGTCGATATGACATAATAATACTTGACGAGATAATGGGTGCCATTCACGCAGGTTTTTTTAACGAAAGCCAGGTGTGCCGAATCATTGAAAATAAAAACGATAAAGTAGAGCTGATATTGACGGGACGCAGCGTACCTGAAAAGGTTGGGGATATGGCTGATCTCATCACAGAGATGGTCCCTATCAAACATTATATGGATAAAGGAATAAGGGCAAGATTGGGGATAGAATATTAAAAGCGATGGTTTTATACTATCGCTTTTTCTTTTTTAAAAGATATCATATTTAAACATATGGACAAATATATATTTATAAAATGACTGTAAAAGTTAGGTTATTAAAACATTTTAGGACCAGATATATCATTTTTTCCCTTTTTTTGGATTTAAAAAAAGGGGATTTATACTATATGTAGAATATATATTATAAACATACTTAATAAACTTAACAAACTTAAAGGTCTCTTTTACCATTTTAAAGCAATATACTAATCAATCATATAAAATAACTTTCCAACAAAATATTTACAAATCTATTAATAACTGCTTATAAAAATAGTTATCATGAAATGTCCCAAATATTAATGATCCTATCATGAGTAACAGGGCGACAATCCCTTTATATCAAAGACTTTAAAATACTTAA
>JAQVDB010000051.1 GCA_028698525.1 Clostridia bacterium | reverse complement strand
TAGTTATCAAAAAAAGGAGGATATCTATGAAAGGTAAAGTTGTTAAGTTTTTGAGTTTTTTAATTATCATAGTTATGGTATTTACACTGGTGGTTGGTTGTGGAGGTAGTGGAGATAAAACAGATGATGGGACAACAAATGAAGGACAAAAAGATAGTTCAAGCAATGAAGAGGGAGCAGAAAGCGGTGAAGAAGTCACCTTAAGTGCGTTACTGTGGTGCCCAGATTGGCCTGAAGAAGCTCAGCAAATAATGGATGCATTTACAGAGAAATATCCTAATATTAAAGTTGATTTCCAGCCTATGAGTACTGGTGGAAGTATAATGGAAGCACTGCAGCCTAAGGTAAACTCTGATTCTTTACCTGACTTTATGAGTGTTAACGGGGATGAATTTGGTGCAAAGCTTGCGGATGAAGGCTATTTATTAGATGTTTCAGATTTGGATGCTTGGGACAATACTTTGGATTCCCTAAAGCCTGAATGGATATCTAAGGAAAAAGAGATTCCCTTTGGTATTTCCGGGGGGTTATGTACTACATTAATTTATTACAACAAGGATATGTTTAAAGAAGCAGGTATAGATGCAGTGCCAGAGAATTGGGATGAGTTCCAGGATGCTTGTAAAAAGTTAAAAGATGCAGGATTAGTTCCGATGGTATTTGGCGGAGCAAATGCAAATGATTTGGCTAATGGACCAATAAGCTATGGTTTAGCACAGAACATTATGGGCAAAAATCCAAATTTCAAGGAAGAGATTGCTGATGGAACGATAGATTTGAATACTCCCGAAATGGCAGATGTTTTTGAAAAGTTAAAATATGTACCGGATAATGGATATGCTCAGGAAGGATATATGAGCATGGACTATATTGCTGGCAACAATGCTTTTGTGCAAGGACAGGGAGCGATGTATTTTAATGGTACATGGCTTGCGAACGACCTGATAAATGGGCCCGATTTTGAGGTTGGAGTTTTCTTACCTCCATGGAACCCTAAAGGAGAAGAAAAGATACCAGTAGCTTCTAGCGAAACAGGGTTTGCAATAAGCGCTCGTTCTGAACACGTGGAAGAAGCTAAAAAATTGATGGAATTCTTTATGGGTGAGGGATATAACATATATCAGAATAAGAGAATGTGTGTACCTCACATGGAAGCAGATAAGATTAAAGTCAATGTAGAATTAGCTGATCAGATAACAGAAGTAATGGATGAATTATCGAGTTATGAAACGACTGTTCCCCTCTATTTTGCATATCTACCTGCTAATGTTACAGGGAATATACAAAAAATAATTCAGGAAGTACTTATAGGGGATAAGACTTCAGAACAGGCCGCTAAACAAGTAGATGATTTGGTGAAGGAAGCAGCCAAATAATAAAGAATAAATTTAGTAGTTGTTACCTATGCAACTTCGGCAGTAAAAGATAAATTTTTATCTTTTACTGCCGGTAAAATAATAGAATTAGTGGGGGAGAAAATTGATTAAAAAGACATCTAAAAACACAAATATTGCAATGAGTCGTATAGGGAAAATCAAAAAGAAAAAAAGCATTTTGGAAAAACAGAGGGATAGAACGGCTTTTGTCTTTCTTTTACCAGCACTAATATTAATACTTGTATTTTTTATAACACCCATTATTCTATCTTTAAGATTCAGCTTTACAAACTGGGATGGCATATCAAAAGAGTATAATTTTATAGGACTGAATAATTTCAAGTATGTTGTAAATGATGCATGTTTCGGTAGAATTTTATTAAACACACTTTATTTAATGATAATTTATGTTCCTGTGTTGAATATATTAGCTATCGTTATTGCTGCTTTGATCGTTAATGTAAAAAACAAAATAGGTAATTTTTACAAATCCGTATTATTTTTCCCGAATCTATTGTCCATGACTGTTGTAGGGTTTATATGGAAGTTGATGTATGATTATAACAATGGTTTGATAAACACTGTTTTTAGAAAATTAAAACTGGATTTTCTAGTCCAGGATTGGATAGGAGCGAAGAATCTCGTAATTCCTTCAGTGGCTGCAAGTATTATATGGTTTGCTTTGGGATATTTTCTTATCATTTATATCGCCGGGATGATGTCTATACCTATTCAATTATATGAGGCAGCAGATGTTGAAGGGGCCACTAGGGCTCAAAAGTTTTTCAATGTGACACTGCCGCTACTTGCCCCGTCGATTACTATCAATGTGGTGTTATCTACAATGGGGATAATCGCTACCTTTGACTTACCTTTTGTTTTAACAGGGGGAGGGCCAGGGTATCTATCTGAGACTCTAGCTCTTAAGGTATATCATTATGCTTTTACTAACTTTCAGCAAGGTCCAGCCCTAGCATTAGCGGTTATATTGGGAATTATAGCTATTCTAATCGCATTTCTAGAATTAAAAATCTTACTGAAAAGGGAGGACATATATTGATATGAATAAAGAAAAATCACTAAAAAAGAGCAGATCCAGGGTAGGGACAAATATATTTCTTATGATAGTTGCTATTTTAGTATTAGTACCTCTGTGGTATCTTTTAAACAATGCTTTTAAAACTCCCCAAGCGATGATGTTAGAACCTTTGATAATAAGGCCACAGACTTTTACCTTTGCCAATATAGCAAGGGCATTTAAAATAATGAATTATCCAAAGCTGCTTTTGAACAATGTAATAATATTAGTAATATCTTGTAGCTTTTTGGTTGTTCTAGGTTCTTTTGCAGGGTATGCTATAAATATTTCCAATAATAAGGCGATAAAAAATCTATACATTTTTATAGTTTTAATCATGACTCTACCGTTTCAACTGGCAATGATTCCTCTGGTATCCATGTTGAAGAGTATGAATCTTATGGATAGTTTTTTTGGTACATCTCTAGTTTTTACAGCATGGTCTTTACCATTTGTAATATTTTTGTATACAGGATATATGAAAACTATTCCCAAAGAACTTCTTGAAGCTTCTATAGTAGATGGTTGTGGGCTATTTAAGACCTATGTATATATTTATATGCCATTATTAAAGACAATAACAGGCACTGTCTTGATCTTGAGAGGGGTACATATATGGAATGATTTATTGATACCCCTGGTTACTATTACAAAATCTTCAATGAGTACCTTATCTTTAAAATTATATTCTTTTGCTTCCACGCGAATAACAGCATGGGATTTAGTATTTGGAGGTACATTGTTAGTGGTTATTCCCATCATGGTTTTATTCCTTTCACTCCAAAAAGTATTTATTCAAGGAATTGTTGCAGGAGCTGTAAAGGGTTGAGGTTGTTGGTTAATTAAAAAATATGATTGTTTATTAACTATAGAAAAGAGGAATATTTATGGGAAATTTATTTGAGGTAAAAGAAGTAGATAAAATATTTTATGATGAAAAGTTAAAAGATTTTCTGCCCAACAAGTTTATCGATATTCACACTCATGTATGGCTGGACGGTTTTAGAAGTCAAGATGAAGATGTTTTGAGTCGTGCAGTTACATGGCCTTCCAGGGTAGCTCAGGATAATTCAATAGAAGATTTGATAGAGACTTATAAACTGATGTTTCCTGATAAAGAGGTTACACCTATGATTTTTTCTACTACCCCTGAAAGGAAAAGAGAAAGGGAAGCTAACGATTATATCAAAGAATGTGCAGAGAAATATAATTTTCCTTCTTTAATATTTGCTTTACCGGAATGGACAGGACAACAGCTGGAACAGAGGGTTATAGAGGGAGGATTTTATGGATGTAAGGTATATCTTACATTATCTCCGGATTATATACCGGAAAAAGAGATAAGAATTTTTGATTTTTTGCCTCATCATCAATTAGAAGTTATCGATAAACATGGATGGATAGTTGTGCTTCACATCCCAAGGGATGGCAGGCTGAAAGATCCGGTAAATCTTGCTCAGATGCTAGAGATAGAGGATAGATATCCCAATGTCAAATTAATAATAGCCCATGTAGGAAGAGCTTATTGTGCTGAAGATGTAGGAAATGCCTTCGAAGTTTTATCAGATACAAAAAATATGATGTTTGACTTTTGCGCAAATACCAACCAATGGGTTTTTGAGCAGCTTATCAAAGCGGTAGGGCCCAAAAGGATTATGTTTGGCAGTGATCTTCCTATATTGAGAATGCGTACTAAAAGAATATGTGAGAGTGGAAAATATATTAATCTCGTTCCTAAAGGTTTGTATGGAGATGTTTCTGATGATTCCCATATGCGAGAAGTAGAGGGAGAACAAGCAGATAAGTTGACTTTCTTTATGTATGAAGAAATAGACGCTTTCAGGAGGGCGGCGCAGACTACAGGGTTATCCGATGCAGATATTGAAGATATTTTTTACAATAATGCGAGGGGAATTTTAGAAAAGGTTGGACATTCGTTTAAATAGTAAAACATAAATTCAGAAAGAGTGATGATATGAGAAAAGCTAAAATTGGATTATTACCTTTTTATCTTGAACTATATGACAATTCTTCTCCTCAAATCCGCGGGGAGATAGAAAGTTTTTATAATAAAATTGCAGAAAAGTTTGAGGGAAAAGGTGTTCAAGTAGAAAAAGTTGAAATATGCAGATTAGAAAATGAATTTATTAAATCTATCAAGCATTTCGAAGATTTAAAAGTAGACTGTATTGTTACTCTGCATTTGGCATATTCACCATCGTTAGAGTCTATCGGAGCTTTAACTAAAACAGATCTGCCAATCTTTGTATTGGATACAACTCCTGACTTTGAGTTTGGTCCTGAACAGATGGATTCTAAGATTACGTTTAATCATGGAATACACGGTGTACAGGATATGTGTAATTTGTTGATAAGGAATGGGAAATCATATCAGATAGAAGTGGGACATTGGGAGAAATCCGATGTTATAGATAGGATGCTGAATTGGATCAAAGCAGCTTATACTGCTAATATGATGAAAAATATGAGAATAGGAAGAATAGGAAATTCTTTTAAAGGAATGGGAGATTTTGCAGTACCTAGCAATAAGTTATATTCTACAATAGGCGTAGAAACAGTTGTTGCAGATGTGGAAGAATTAAAATCTTTCAATGAAAGTATTGAGCAAAGTGAAATTGATGATGAAATAGAAAAAGATAAAGGTATATTTGATACAGATAGAATAAATATGGATTCCTATCAACGCACAATTAGGGCATGCCTTGGGGTGCGAAAATGGATGGAAAAAGAGAACTTATCAGGATTTACTGTAAATTTTCTAGACATAGATAAAGAATCCGGATTAGATGTTGTGCCTTTTTTAGAGGCTAGCAAAGCCATGGCTAGAGGATATGGTTATGCCGGCGAAGGAGACGTATTGACTGCAGCATTAGTGGGAGCTTTAGGGATAGTCAACTCTGAAACCACGTTTACAGAGATGTTCTGTCCGGACTGGAAAGGAAACAGAATATTTTTGAGCCATATGGGCGAGATGAACTACAATTTAACAGCAGAAAAGCCGGTATTGTTAGAAAAACCCTTTCCATATACAGATGCAGAAAATCCTGTAGTTGCTGTAGGTAGGTATAAACCAGGGAAGGCTGTTATAGTAAATTTAGCACCGGGTTTTGATGACAGTTATTCATTGATTGTAGCCCCGATAGAGATGGAAAAAGTAGAAGGGCGGGATAATCTAGGAGATACAATCCGTGGCTGGTTTAAGCCCTCCATGTCCATAGATAGATTTTTAAAGCTTTATAGCCAGTTTGGGGGTACCCATCACTCTGCCCTTGTATATGGAGATGTAAAAGATTATGTGATTAATTTTGGGAAAGTGATGGGATGGAATGTTAGAGTAATAGAATGAGATGTTTTGAATCACAATAAATACCTCGGGTTTTATGCCCGGGGTTTATAATTGAAACTTCCCTTATAGTTCAGCAAATAAGAAAAAGTGGAGGTTAAATGTTATGTCAACACAATATTATATAGATGAGGTGCAGGTAAAAGAGTCCCATGATAGGCTTAAAAAGGCTTATAGGATGGAAGAAGTTGATCATGTGCCGATAGTTGAGATGACAGCAGAACCACTGGGATATACAATATTTGAAATCGCTTATGATGAAAAAAAGATGCTGAAACAACAACTACATAATATATCCCTTACCATGAAGCATAAAACAGATTACTGTCCTTATTTAGAGCCTTGGCATGGTGTCTCTGTATACGCTGAGCCTTTTGGGGTAGATATTGAATGGCCCAAGAATGATTGGCCCTGGTCTAAACCCATTATATTTGATAATCCAATGGATGTTTATAAATTAAAACCAAAGAAAGTCCACCAATCATTTTTATGGAAGAAAATATTTAAAACTATAGAATATTTTCAGAGAGAAACCAATGGAGATATACCTATTGCGACAACAGATCCTCAATCACCTATAACAACTGCATCTTTCATATGGCAGACGGATCAGCTTTTTTTAGCCATGTATACAAATCCTAAAGAAGTTCACTATATTTTAAATATGATTACTGACTTGTTTATAGAATTTTATGATAAACAACTGCAAGTTATAGAAAATCCTGCTTTTCCAGGCCATAGCTTTCCTTTAGGAGAACCAGGACGTGGAATATCTATTAGCGATGACAATTCTGTAATGTTATCTCCTAAAATGTATGAAGAATATTGTCTACCTTATTATAAGCGGATAGCAGAACATTTTAATGGGCTTTATATTCATTCTTGCGGAAACTTCACACATAATATACCCTCCATGTTAAAAATACCAAAGTTGAGGGCGATTAATTATCACAGCAGCTATGCAGATGTAGACCCGTTAAAGGGACGGAGGTTAGCAAAAGGCAAGTGTGCAGTGTGGACAGGGTTTACAGAACCGGAAATAGGGTTTAATGGAAACAGACCTCCTTTACCTGAATTGTTTGAAGATTTTTATGTTCCTAATAATATCGATGGTGATGAAAAAGGGATAATTTTAACGGGTTTTGGAAGTTATACTGGAACAGAAAATATTAGCCCTGAAGAACAAAATGATAGATATGACTGGATAGTAAAACTTACTAAGAAATTTGGTTGTTGATAATGTTGATAATTATATAAGAAAGGGGTAAAGGCTGTGGCAAATATATATGGTGAAAAATTAAGTAAAAGAGATATATTAGAAAGAGTAAGTGATTTATCGCAGATCTGTGGCACAAAAGCATATCAATTATCAGAAGGTAAGTCAAAAGGGATGAGGGCTATTGATATAAAAACAGGGGGAGGATTGAGTTATACTGTTTTGCCGGATAGGGGGTTAGATATAGCTTGGGCTGAATACAAAGGGATACCTATTAGTTTTATTAGCAAATCCGGTATTGTTTCCCCCCAGTATTTCTGTACAGATAAAAGTGTATGGGGAGAAAGTTTTTATGGAGGGCTGTTAACTACCTGTGGTTTGATGCAGGTGGGGAACGGCTGTGTCTATAAACAGAGAAAGTACAATGCCCATGGGAAGATTTCCAATATTCCTTGTGAAAAGAAAGGTATAATACACGAATGGGAAAAGGATGAATTGATCATGGGTGTGAAGGGGATCATGAATGAATCCCTTTTATATAGAGAAAATCTCCAATTAAGAAGAACCATAACTTCTAAATTGGGAGAAAATAAAATTCACATAAATGATGTGGTGGAGAATAATGGGTTCCAAAGGGAGCCTTTGATGATGCTCTACCATATTAATTTTGGATATCCTTTTCTGGGAGAGGATACTTTTCTAGATATACCTTCAGAAGATATAATACCTGTTGGAGATACAAAACAAGAAGATACACAAGAATATGATAGATTCCATCAACCAAAAGCAAATTACAGTAGCAAAGTATTTCACCATAAGTTGAAAGGTGATCGAGAGGGTAATGTTTGCTGCAAAATAATTAATAATAAGTTTAACTTTGGAGTGAGTATAGAGTTTAATAATAAACAACTATGGAACTTTACCCAGTGGAAAAACTTATGTCAAGGTGATTTTGTTGTTGGGTTAGAGCCTTGTAATAATTATGGCATGGGAATAGAAAATGAAGAACAAAATGGCAGTCTTGAATATATAGAACCTGGTGAGAGCAGGGAGTTTAATGTTATAATAGGAATTATTGAATAAAAAAATGTCGAAAAATGGGGAAATAGAGATGGAGGGCCAATTAAAACTTAAAATAAATAAATGTATTGATAAAAGAAGAAAAGAAATTATTCAGATAGGAGAAGAGATTTACAATACTCCAGAGACTGGCTTTAAAGAGTTTCAGACTTCTCAAATTGTTAAGAAAAAATTTCAAGAGATAGGATTAAAATTCACTCCATGTACTGATATTCCAGGCGGAAAAGCAACTATAGATACCGGAAAAGAAGGACCACGCATTGCTATATTAGGGGAGCTTGATTCTGTGGTTTGCAAAGAACATATACATAGCAACAAAACGACTGGGGCTGTGCATGCCTGTGGACATAATATACAAATTGCGGATATGATAGGTGCAGCGATGGGAATTGTTGATTCTGGCATAATAGATGAATTATCCGGTAAAATTCATTTTATTGCAGCCCCTGCAGAGGAATACATTGAAATAGCTTACAGAAAAGAGTTAAGGGATAAAGGAACAATAAAATACCTTGCAGGTAAACCTGAATTTTTACATAGGGGTCTATTTGATGATGTAGATATAGCTGTAATGATTCATGCAAATCCTATGGATGAAAAATTTGGGATTGCTCCTACTTTTAATGGATGCCTCATTAAAAAGATTAGATATTTAGGGAAAGCCAGCCATGCCGGAGTATCGCCCCATGAAGGAATAAATGCCTTATATGCGGCGAATTTAGGTATTGCAGCAATCAATTATATCAGAGAAACTTTTCAAGAAAAAGATTATATAAGGGTTCATCCAATTATGACAAAGGGTGGCAGTATTGTGAATATCATTCCTAGTGATGTACAGATGGAGACCTTTATCAGGGGTAAGACAATAGATGCTATAATGAAGACAAATAAAAAAGTTAATCAGGCTTTAATAGGGGGAGCAATAGCTATGGGGGCGATGGTTGAAATAGAAGATATACCAGGTTATTGCCCGTTAAAATGTGATGATAATTTAATATCTATTGCTAGAGAACTTATGAAAGAATTTGCAGCAGAAGAAGAGATTAAGGATATAGGGCATAGAACAGGTTCTACAGATTTAGGAGATTTGTCTACCCTTATGCCGGTTATTCATCCATATATAGGGGGAGTAAAGGGAGGATTGCATAGTACAGACTTTAGGATTATTCAAGAAGATATTGTATATATACTAGGATCAAAGTTACTAATTGCTATAGCAACTGAACTCTTATGGAATAAGGGAGAAAAAGCTAAAAAAATAATAAATAAATTTACTCCTATTTTTCATTCTAAAGGAGAATATTTTAAATATGTTGATAATCTATTTTGTAAGAGACTTTTGCCGGATGGGGGTGTGCTCAGATATTGATATAAAAGTTATTCCCAGTCTTAAACGTAAAAATCCCAAATAAGGAAGGAATGCAGTACATGGATAGGGCATTAATCTTTGCATTACTTACAATGATTACTAATGCATGTTATGACTTAGTATATAGGAAATCATCATTATTAAACAATAACAGCAAAGACATATATTCATTTTATTTTTATGCATCATTTTTTTCAGCGTTTTTTGCCTTTATATTAAATATTGTTATGTATAAAGGGATAGCTATAGACAGTTTGAACTTAAAATATGGTTTGTTATTGGGGATACTTTCATATCTCACTTATATGTTCTATATTTTAAGTTTTTCTCAAAAAAATACTTCAATAAGTGTCACTATATATCGTTTACATATGATACCCGCAGTAATTTTTGCTATCATATTTTTTAATGAATCTATTAGTATAAAAAGAGTATTAGGAATAATAATTTGCATACTTAGTATTTTATTATTTACAATAACAAAAGATACCAGCAATAATAAAGGTGATATAAAATCTCTCATGTATAGTACAGGCGCCTGCATCTGCGGTGCCATTCTAGATATGATTAATAAGCTTGCTGTAATGAATGGAGCATCAACGTTTAAATTGCTTTTATGTAGATATGCAGTGGTGTCTTTAATCGCATTATTGATTATGCTAGTTCGCAAATGTGATATTTTAATAAATAAGAATAATTTTAAATATGCTCTTATTTCTGGTTTTCTTATGGTTATTGCTTTATGTTTTGCCCTTGAAGCATTGAGAATAGGGGATGTTTCTCTAGTTTTGCCAGTAACCCAGATGTCCTTTATTCTGGTAGCTATAATAAGCGTTATATTTTATAAAGAAAGAATGGATAGGAAAAAAATATTGGGAATTATATTATCCATAATCGCTATTTTTTTAATAAGTTAGAAATTATATTCTTGTAAAAACAAAATCGGGCTTAATATATTTAAAGAAGAAGGAAATGATAGTTTTGTGTAATAGAATCCCATCTATCAGGATTCTATTACACAACAATAACTTCAATCCCTTTCTCTTTAAGTATTTCGATGTGTTCTTTGTCAGCTTTTGTGTCCGTTATCAAAGTGTCAATCACATTGACTTTGTCTATATAGGCAAAGCTTACTCTGTTTATTTTTGTATGGTCTGCAACAGCTATTACTTTGTTCACTCTCTTGATCATTTGTCGATTTATTTCCGATTCAAGGTGTAGAAAGGTAGTGATTCCATCTTTGGCACTTATTCCATCAACAGATAGTATTAATTTATCGACTTTGTATTTTTTCAACCCATTGATTGTATCGTCTCCATAGGTGAATTGATATTTTGGATTATAATTTCCTCCTAGGAGTATTATCTGCACACCGTTAAAATGACTTATTTCATGAGCTATAGAAATGGCATTGGTTACAATAACAAGATTTTTATTATTTCTTAATTTTTGAGCTGTATACAATGTAGTAGTTCCTGAATTAAACATTATATAATCTCCATCGTTTACCATATTAGCGGCAGTTTCAGCTATTTTCATTTTTTCTTGTTTATTTGTTTTCATCCTTTCGTGAAAGGACATGTTGAAATAGGCTTTAGATGTGCTGATAGCACCTCCGTGTGTTCTCTCTAGCACTCCATCAGCTTCTAATTCAGAAAGATCATTTCTAATAGTGACTTCAGATATATTAAACAAATTGCTTAACTGTGATACTTTAACCTTTCCATCTCTAGTTATTATATCTATTATTTTATTTCTTCTTTTTTCAGCAGTTATTTCTCTTGCATTTCCGTTATTCATAATATTTATAAGTTAATATAATTAAATATTAACCCAGGCAAAAAGCCTGGATATACCTCCTTGACCCTGATTATTTTTATTTGCTATTAGTTTACGTAATACTTTCATTTTAAATTTTATCATAAACGGATTCAAAATTAAAGCTTATTTTGCTAGGGCAAATCTATGAAAATAGCAGCGTCCGATATAAAAAAACCCAATCAACCAGCCTATTAGCTAGCCTATTGGGTTTGTACTATTTTATATTTTAACGCATGATTGTGTCAGAGCATATTATTTTTTATTTAGAAGTTCTCCTACAGCTCCACCTGGATGAATAAGCCCAAACTGTTCTACCTGATAACCTGTCTCTTCCATTATAGCTACTAACATAGCATCAAAAAGACCAACTGTAGCTACAAAGCTTGCTGTTGCCATTACATTGTACTTGTCGCTTTCCTTTTCAATTTTCATGGGTACTACAATGTCAGAGTTTCTGCCTAAAGGTGAATCAAGATTTTCGGTGATCCCTATAAGAGTTGCACCTTTTTTGTTACATACATCTATGATAGGTAATAACTCGACTGTTTTACCACCACGGGATACCATGACCATAGCGTCTTCTTTTTTCAGACCACCAAGCCCGCCGTGAACTGCTTCTGCAGGTGATAAAAAGAATCCAGGGCGTTCGATGCAGCACAGACAGTGCGCAAATTTTTTAGCTGCTATACCAGAGTTACCGCTTGCGCATGTAATAACCTTGTTACATGTGCTTAATGCATCAACAGCCTTTCCAAAGGCTTCAGTATCAAGGTATCCTGCTATGTCAGCTATTGCTTTACTCTCAATTTTCAAAGATTCCATTGCCATTTTCAAAGATTGTTCTTTCATTTTTAGCCTCCATTCTCCGCCAGATATAGCGGATAAGATTTTTTATACATCAGTATACTGATATATTGAATACAAATTATAATTATTATTTATTACAATTTTCTCTTAATTCTTTTATTGCTTGTGCCAAGTCAGGTTTATTAAAGATGGCGCTACCGGCAACTATTACATTAGCTCCCGCTTTTACAACATCACATATATTGTCAGCATTAATGCCACCATCAACTTCAAGTTCACAAGCAGGGTTATGTTTTTTTATCAATTCATTCATTTTAGATATTTTCTCTAGGGACTCAGGCATAAATGCTTGCCCTCCAAAACCAGGCTCTATCGACATTATGAGTATCATATCTAATTTGGGGATTAAATGTTCAATAGCTTCCGGTGGTGTCTTGGGTTTAATTGAAATGCTTGGTTTAACGTCATATTTTTTGATAAGGTCGATGGTTTCTTCAACTTTATCTGTAGCCTCATAGTGAATAGTTATATAGTCAGCGCCTGCTTTAGCAAAATTCTCAATATAGCGTTCAGGCTCCACAATCATCAGATGCACATCAAAAACCATCTTTGAATTCGGGCGGATACTTTCTACAATCTGTGGGCCAATAGACAAGTTTGGTACAAACATGCCATCCATAACATCGATGTGTAGATATTCAGCACCTGCTGCTTCAACAGCGGCTACATCACGAGCAAGATTTGCAAAGTCTGCAGCAAATAAAGACGGAGCAATTTTCACCAAAATTACGACCCCCTTTCATTAATGTTGCTTAATAGTTTCGTATTGATATATTTTTTGAATTGTACTCTCAACTTGATATTAATCTATAAACCTATAAAAGTCAATAGCAAAACCATAAAGCAACAAAATCATAATCGATACAAAGCATGGACACAATACAAATATAAGATAATACAAAGCAAAACGAAAATTAATTATAGACATCATAGGGTTTTTATGTTATACTTTAATGTGTAAAACCAAGCTATTTATTACCGTGTACATAATTAGTTTTGTTTTACTTTTCGTAAAATCAAGTATGTTTGCCGCATGAAAATGGAGGTTAAATAATGTATAAGGATTTTAAAATTAAATTACCTTTTTTTGAGATAGGTCCGAAAGCTTATCTTTATGGTGAAGGTGTATTAGCTCTTGCTAAAGCGGCTGACAAAGCTGCTGAGAAGTATGATGTAGATATTATCTTTACTCCACAGCACACAGATCTTTCTATGGTAGCGAAGGAAACAAAAAATATTCTTGTCTTTGCTCAACATATGGATTCTCTACCTGTAGGGCGGGGACTTGGTTCAGTTCTTCCGGAAGCTGTTAAGGCAGCAGGTGCTGTTGGTGTTATGCTAAATCATGCTGAAAAACGTGTTAGCCTAGCAGAATTAAACAAGACAATCAAGCGTGCGGATGAAGTTGGTCTAGCTACTATTGTATGTGCAGATACTGTGGAAGAAGCAGCAGCAATCGCTCATCTTAATCCGAATATAATAGTTGCTGAGCAGCCTGAACTTATCGGTACAGGCAAAACCAGTGGAATGGATTATGTTAAAGAATCTATCGAAGTTGTTCGTTCCATCAATCCTGATATTCAGGTGCTTCAGGGCGCAGGAATAAGTACAGGCAAAGATGTTTATAATGTTATTAAGGCTGGTGCTGCTGCAACAGGTTCATCTAGTGGTGTCATTAAAGCTAAGGATCCAGCCGAAATGGTTGATGAAATGATATCTGCCCTGCGTAAAGCATGGGATGAAGTACACAAATAATTATTTTTAGGAGGAATTAACTATGGCTGTTTATCGAGAAACTATTGAATTAAAGTCTGACTTAGGAAGACCTACATTTCATGATGTGACTGAACAGGTTAAGGAAGTTATCAAGAAATCAGGAATAAAGAATGGTATCTGTGTTGTATATTCACATCACACTACTTGCAGCGTTATGACTCAAGAATGTTCTCATGACAAAACTTACTTTGGTCTAGAATTCTTGCAACAGGATCTATGCAACATAATGGAAAGATTGATACCTACATGTAGGTATGAAGGCCAGTATTTGCATCCAGGTAAAGAGCATATTGACTTTGCTATGAGCTTGGGCACTGAAGAAGGCGAATGGACCAGCTTGAATACTGAAGCTCACTTACGATCAGTATTTTTTGGACGTTCAGAAAGTATCGTTCTTGTAGATGGCGAAGCTCAACTTGGTGATTTTGGATATATCTATTTTGTTGACTGGGATCAACTTCGTGGACGAAATAGAGTATGCCAAGTTCAAATCGTTGGTGAATAATTAATATGAAACAAAACTCATAAAATAAGCGGCAATCAACAGGTTGCCGCTTATTTTTAAAAGCAAATAAAAACGGCGTATTATTATAATACGCCGTTTTTTATATAAGTGCGGTACTGAAATATCTTTCTGCTCTGTCCGGAAGCACAGTGGCTATTGTTTTATCTTTGCCGCATTTATCTGAAATGTATTTTGCTGCCCATACATTTGCCCCGGATGATGTGCCTACAAGTGCTCCTTGGTATTTTGCAAGGTCTCTCGCTGTCTGAATGGCATCACGGTCTGCGACCTCTATTATTTCATCTATCAATGATGTATCCAGAACTGGAGGTACAAATCCATCCCCTATACCTTCTATTTTATGAAGTCCGGGTTCATGGCCCAAAAGTGCGGATACATTTTTAGGTTCTACAGCTACTATCACTATATCTTTATTTTTTTCCTTTAGATATTTTCCTACCCCTTGAAGAGTTCCGCCGCTGCCCAGACCGGATACAAATATGTCCACATTGCCTTCCAGTTGTCTCCATATCTCCGGACCTGTTGTTTTATAATGTATGTCCGGATTATCTGGATTTTCAAATTGATTTGGAACAAATATGGATGGATTTTGTTTAACTCGCTTTTCTACTTCCTTCAAAGTGCCTGCTATGCTCTGCTGGGCAGGTGTAAGTACCAGTTCACCGCCTAAAGCCCTTATCAGCTTTTTTCTTTCTTCGCTCATATTTTCGGGCATAACTATTATGACCTTATAACCTTTTTGTACTCCTACAAATGTAAGCCCAATACCTGTATTCCCTGAAGTAGGTTCCATTATTGTCATTCCAGGCTTTAACAAGCCTCTTTTTTCAGCCTGTTCTATCATGTGTTTCGCAACTCTATCTTTTATGCTGCCTGCAGGATTTAAAAATTCTGCTTTGGCATATATTTTAGCTCCTGTCATTTTTTCCAAACTTATCAATGGAGTATTGCCTATAATTTCTATAAGACTTTGTGTAACCATATCAGCATTCACCTTGTTTTCAATATATTTAATTATAAATAGTATATTATCATAAAGGGATATATGTGTAAACTTGCAAAACTTTGATTAC
>JAQVDB010000050.1 GCA_028698525.1 Clostridia bacterium | reverse complement strand
ATTATTGTTACAAATGTGCCTGCATATAGCACTAATTCTGTAGCACAGCTTGTATTTGCTTTTATATTGGAATTATGCCATCATGTTAAATTGCACAGCCATGCAGTCCATGATGGAGAATGGGTAAAAAGCGAGGACTTTTGTTTTTGGAAGACACCTTTGATTGAATTAGCAGGAAAACCATAGGCGTTGTCGGTTTTGGGAGGATAGGTCAGCAGGTAGCATTTTTGATAAATACCTCAAGGGGAGATGTGATAGTAGAGCAAGATGTTGCAGATGCTTTAAACAGTGGAAGAATAGCATGGGCTACTCGTGAAGCAAGAATACGGCTTATTGATGCTGTTACTGAAAATGTAAAGAGATATATAGAGGGCGATCCTATAAATATAGTGAATGGATGATGAGTATTGAAATAGTCAAAAGTTGGTCATAGATTGGTCATAAATTCACTCTATAATTAGTATCTAAAAGTTATAATGTTTGTTCAATAAATTTTAAAATATGATCAATGTCAAATATTTATTCAATACCTACATGAAAAGGGGGGTAAGTCTTTGATAAACGTAAGCAATCTTACTAAAAAATATGGGAATCATACAGCTGTTGATAATGTGAGTTTTCATGTAAAACAAGGTGAAGTATTAGGATTTTTGGGACCCAACGGGGCGGGAAAAACAACTATTATGAATATCATTACAGGATATATTTCTTGTACTGAGGGAGATGTAAAGCTTGATGGGTTCGATGTTGTAGAAAATCCTTTAGAAGTAAAAAAATCAATAGGTTATCTGCCGGAAAAACCGCCTCTATATATGGATATGACTGTAGAGGAGTACCTCAAATTTGTATCCCAGATAAAAGGAGTTGCTTTAAATGACCAAAAATCACAGATTGATAGAGTTTTGGAGCTATTAAAGATAGGGGAGGTAAACAAGAGACTTATAAAAAATCTCTCTAAAGGTTATAAACAGAGAGTTGGTTTTGCTCAGGCCTTGATAGGACAACCCAAAGTATTGATATTGGATGAACCTACTGTAGGGCTTGATCCCAAGCAAATAATTGAGATCAGAAACCTTATTAAGCAGTTGGGCAAAGAACATACTGTTATATTGAGTTCTCATATACTACCTGAAATAAGTGCTGTTTGTGAGAGAGTAATAATAATCGATCAGGGAAAGCTTGTAGCTACAGATACTCCTCAAAACTTATCGTCCATGCTAGGAAATAGCAGCAGATTGGATATGAGGATAGAAGGGCCTGAAGAACAGGTAGTAGAAAATATTAAGTCTATAGAAGGTGTTATTCAGGTAGAGGTTATAAATAAATATGATGACGGATGCATAGATTTAATTGTGGAAAGTGACAAACAAAAGGATATAAGAAGACAACTTTTTTATCAGATGAGTGAAAAGAGATTTCCAATACTAAAGCTCAATCCGTTAAATTTAACTTTGGAAGAAATATTTTTGAAGCTTACCACACGGGAAGAGGGGGAATTATAATTATGTGGGCCGTTTATAAAAGGGAATTGATGGAGTATTATTTGACTCCTATCGGTTATATATTCATGGGGTTTTTTCTGATAGTATCAGGTTATTTTTTTTCAGTGACTAATCTTTTACAGGCCAATCCTTTTTTCAATAACGTTTTATCCAGCATCACATTTATATTTCTTTTTATTGTTCCTATACTTACAATGAGGCTTATTGCTGAAGAAAGCAAGAACAATACAGACCAGCTGCTTATAACTAGTCCTTTGAAGATCGGTTGGATAGTTATAAGCAAATATTTAGCTGCTTTAACTGTGTTTACGCTTACGATTTTAATCACTATGATATATCCTTTTATACTCTCTATATATGGAGAAATAGCCTGGGCAGAGATATGGGGAGGTTACTTGGGATTTTTTTTGTTAGGTGGATGCTTTATATCTGTAGGATTGCTTATTTCCTCTCTTACCGAGAACCAGATAATCGCTGCAGTGGTGACATTTTGCGTATCTTTGCTGTTATGGGTGATAGATTTTATTAAAAGCTTTACTAATAACGCAGTTGTAATAAAGATAATAGACGCTATCTCATTATTTAGAAGATATAGTGAATTTACTATGGGGATATTGAGCCTTGCAAATATAGTGTACTATATAAGTTTTATTATATTTTTTATATTTCTTACCGTAAAGGTAATTGAAAGAAAAAGATGGGCGTAGAGGGGGGTTCACCATGAAAAGAGGCATATTTAATAGCAAAAGGTTTAAATACGGAACCAGTTCGATGATTACCATCCTAGTTGTGGTTGCCATATTGATATTTATAAATCTGATTGCAGAACAGACATCTGTGAAGTGGGATCTCACACAAAATAAATTATATTCTCTTTCTGATCAGACTATAGAAGTAGTTGAGAATTTAGAAAAGGATGTAAATATATATCCTTTGTATTCCCAAGGGGAGGAGAATGGTGTAATACAACAGATAGTATCTAAATATTCTTCACTGTCTGACAAGATAAAAGTGGAATTTAAAGACCCTAATAAGAACCCAGGATTTGTAAAAAAGTATGACAAAGATGGCCAAGGCATACCTGAAGGAGCTATTATAATCGAGAGCGGAGATAAGCATAGAATTATAAATCCTGGTGAACTGGTAAATTATGATTCTGCCACTATGCAGGTTAGCGAACTTAATGTTGAGCAGAAAGTTACCTCTGCCATAATGTATGTTATGTCAGACCAAGAATCAATTGTATATCTTCTAAAGGGACATAATGAGACTGATATAGATTCTATGAGAGTGTCTCAGGAAATGAAGAACGAAAATTATCAGATAAAGCATTTAGACCTGGTTACAATGGATTCGGTGCCACAAGATGCTGATATGATATTGGTAGTATCCCCCAAAAAAGATTTATCAGACCAAGAAACGGACAAAATGATAAATTATCTCCGAGAAGGGGGAAGAGCTTTGTTTTTATTGGATATAGTAGATGAAGATCTTGCTAATTTTCAAGAGGTACTGAAGGGATTTGGACTAAAAATTGGCGGGCAACTGATCCTTGAGGGGGACAGCAGCAGACATACAGGTAACCCTATGTGGATTGCACCGGAAATTAAGGGTCATGAAATAACTAATAAATTAATTTCAAATGATATGAACGTCATTCTTCCGGGTTCAGCCAATGTAGAGATCCTTGACAGAAGGAAGAAAGATCTTGATATATCTGCTATATTAGCTTCTTCCGATAAATCTTGGGCAAAGGCAGATTTAAAGACAGCTGAAAGCTTGGAAAAAGAAGCAAGTGATGTTGAGGGTCCCTTCAATATATGTGTGGCAGCCGTGGATGAATCAGGTCAGCAGGATAAAAAAGATGCAAGGATAGTGGTATGCGGCAACGGAGTATTTATCACTGATGAGTTTTTCGGTATATCGGGGAATACGGATTTGTTTATGAATACTCTTAACTGGTTGGAGGGTAGAGAGGAAAGAATATCTATCAGAGCAAAAAGCCTTGTTTCAGACAGACTCGATATAACTTGGATACAGGCTATAATAAGCTCTATAATTTCCATAGGGATAATACCTCTGATAATATTAATAGCAGGGCTTATAGTTTGGTTAAGGAGGCGTCACCTATGAAAACCTATAAAAATATAATTGCCTTGTTAGCAGTGTTGGCAATACTTGTAGGTACGTATTATTTTACTAAAAGATCCCCTGATGAACAGCAGTCTAAACAAACTGATGAAAACGAAATATTCATTACTGAACAAGAGCAAATATCCCACATTGAAATAAAAAGGGATGATATATCTCTGACATTCAAAAACCAAGGCCAAGATTGGTCTGTAGATGCTGATGTAGAGCTTGACCAGAACAAGGTAAATTCTACTGCTGCAAGCTTTGCCAGTATCCATGCTGTATCCGTTGTTCAGGATCAGGTAGATGATTTACAGGAATTTGGACTGGACCCGGCAACAGCTGTCATTACAATAAGATTAAAAGACCATGAAATCAAGAAATTTTATATTGGAGATACCATACCATCGGGAGATGGGTATTACTTCAAAGAGGAGGACTCTAACTCTATCTATATAGTTGATAAGTATTTTGCCAGCAATGCATTGGTTACCTTGGATGATATGCGTGATAGGCAATTGTTTTTTGCAGAGGAGGGCCAGATCAACTATATAAAAATAAAAGGTGATGAAGGAAAAATAATCGAGCTTAAGAGCCAAGAACAAAAAGATGAGCAGTTGGCAAGCAAGGGTTTGGGCAGTTGGAAAATGATTAATCCATATCAGCGTGATGGAGATGTGCAAAAGATATCTGAACTTGCAAGTATTGTCTCAAATATTCAAGTAAAGGAGTTTGTTTCCTGTGAAAACGATTTGCAACAATATGGGATAACAGATGATGCAAAACAGATAATGCTGGGGACCGATGATTCAGAGCAGTTGCATCTTTTGATCGGGGACAACAAGGATGAGGACAGTGTATTTGTCAAATCAGCTGATAAAGATTTAGTGTGTACCATAGATAGTGATATATTAGAGGTTTTTGATTACAAACCCTTCGACTTGATGGACAAATTTGCATTCATAATAAATATAGACTTAGTGGATAAGGTAGAAATAAAACAAAAAAGCGAAACTCATGTACTTTCAATTGAAGGGTCTGAATCAGAAGAGCAAGATAAAAAAACCTACAAGATAGATGGAAAACCAGTGAAAGAAGATAAATTTAAGGATTTTTATCAAATATTGATAGGATTGACGGTAGATGCTGTAAATGAGGATGATACAACAGAGCAGCCTGAAGTGGAAACAATATACCGTTTAAATGAAGAAGGAGAAAAACGTCAGGTAACAGTTTCTTATATACCTCAGGATCGTTATTTTTACGCTGTTTCGATTGATGGATACTCGGACTTTATAATAGACAGAGAAAAAGTAGACCATATGTTAAAAGAATTGAATGATCTACTTTAATTGTCGGTAAATATTCTTTAAAAAAGGAGAAACAAATGGATTCTAATATTATTATAAACGGAAAATTAGTGATGCCTGACGAGGTTATAGAAGAAGGGACAGTAGTTGTACAAGGGAGTATTATAAAACACTGTGGAAACAGAAAGGATATACAAAAAACTGAAAATACCCAGGTTATAGATGTTAGAGAGAACTATATCGTCCCGGGATTTGTAGATATTCACTGCCATGGAGGGGGAGGATGGCGGTGTAATGATAACCCTGAAGCGTTTGCAAATGCGCATTTAGTACATGGTACAACCAGTGTCCTTGCTACTATTGCATATAATCTATCAAAAAAAGAGACATTGCAAGGATTAGAGAAAGTCATTAGATTTATGGAAAACAAACCGTCTAATATAGAGGGCATACATTTAGAGGGTCCATACATAAATCCAAAGTATGGGGCAGATTCTGCTAACGCGAGGAAACCCGACCCTGAAGAATATAATAAAATAATTCAGATGGCAGGTAAGTATATAAAATTATGGACATGTGCTCCTGAAGTAGAAGGTGCAGACCAGTTTATTGATACTGTTTGTAGTACAGGCATAACACTTTCTGTAGGCCATTCAGAGTTAGAAGCTTGTAAATTGCTTGATTTACCCCAAAGAGGTTTTAAGGTAGCTTGTCATTGTACAAATGCAACAGGTGTTACTCCTCATCCCAGCAGATACGAGGGTACTAAAGAAGTTGGATTGGATCAAGCGGTCATGCTGTGTGATGATATATATGCCGAAGTGATCCCTGATTCTGCAGGTGTACATGTAAGGCCGCTGATGTTGAAATTGTTATATAAAGTTAAAGGGATGGATAGGATTATTATTGTAACAGATGCCACAGATGATTCGGGCATGGAAAAGTTCAGATATATAGATGTAAACGGCAAAGAAATAGTTGAAAATATGAATGATCTGAATATAAATGAACAAGGCGAATTATCCGGCAGCAAACTTACGATGGATTATGCAGTGAGAAATATGATGCACCATACAGGCATTAGTATTGTGGAGGCTTTTAAAATAGCATCCTTGAACCCTGCGAGAGCAATAGGGATCGAGAATAAAGTAGGCAGCATAGAAAAAGGGAAATTAGCCAACCTATTAATAATAGACAAAGATATAAATATTAAAAAAGTTATGTTTGAAGGTCAGCTTATTTCATGATATATTATTATATGACAAATAAACTTATGAAAGGAAGTAGTGACAAATGAGCGCTTCTTGGAAGGGTATCGGAAAAAAAGAAATGAATATAGCTATGCTGGGAATGGTGGATGGTAATGGTCATCCATATTCTTGGAGTGCGATGTTCAACGGATTTGATCCAGAAGAAATGAAGAAATGTCCATTTCCTGTAATTCCACAATATTTGGCAAAGGAGCCTAAAGAGAACTTGAGAATCGATGGCGCAAAGATTACGCATATTTGGACTGACAATCCTGAAGATGCAAAAAAAGTTTCTAAGGCTTCGTTGATCCCTAACGTTGTTGAAAGACCTGAAGATGTTATTGGAGAGGTAGATGCGGTTATAATCGCAACTGATATCGGTTATGAGCATGTAGATAGGTGTAGACCTTTTGTAGAAGCGGGTTTGCCCATTTTTGTGGATAAGCCTATGGTGGATAACGAAAAGGATTTAAAGATATTTACAAAATGGGTAGAACAGGGAGCACATATAATGAGCTCAAGCTCCATGAGGTATACAAAAGAGTTTATTCCATTTAAAGAATCTATAAATAATTTAGGAGAGCTCAAATATGCAAGTATTACAACATGCAAATCTTGGGAGAGATATGGAATTCACGCCCTAGAGGCTGTTTATCCTATAATGGGTCCAGGTTTTGTATCAGCACGCAATACAGGCACTAAAGATAAAGACATTGTGCATTTCAAACACTCATCAGGTGCTGATCTTACCGTTGTAGCAATTTATGATATGTTTGGAGGATTTGGGCTTCTTCAATTATGTGGCAGTGCTGAATCGGTTCAAACAAGGACGAGTGACAGTTTTTATTCATTTAAAAAGCAATTAGATGTATTTGTAGAATATCTAAAGACTGGAGTTAGGCCTTACCCATTTTCTGAGACCCAGGAATTGATGAAGATGATTATAGCAGGTATCATGAGCAGGGAGCAGGGAGGCCGAGAAGTAAAGCTAAGTGAGATATCTACTCACTAAATTTAAAGCAAAAGGGGAATTATTGATATGAAGATGAGACCGAGCAGGGTACTTAAGAAACTGCGTGCTGGGGAAGTTGCCAGCTGCTTTAAGATAAATCTTGCAGATGCTAGGGCGGTAGAGATAGCAGCCATGGCTGGTTTTGATTGCCTATGGACAGATATGGAGCATGTGCCAAATGATTGGTCTGTTATAGAAAAGCAAGTCTGGGCTGCAAAATCCCAAAATGTAGATATGCTAGTTAGGGTATCCAGAGGAGGATATAGCGATTATATAAGGCCATTTGAATTGGATGCTTCCGGGATAATGGTGCCCCATCTTATGAGCTTGGAGGATGCTAAAAGGGTGGCGAGAATGACACGCTTTCATCCTGTTGGCAGAAGACCAGTTGATGGAGGAAATGCAGATGGAGCATATTGTAACATAGACTTTAATGAGTATCTGGAACAGGCAAACAGAGAGAGGTTTGTGATTGTGCAGATAGAAGATCCGGAACCATTGGATGAACTGGAAGAGATAGGCAAAGTAAAAGGAATAGATATGATATTTTTTGGCCCCGGGGATTTTAGTCAAGGAATAGGTACGCCTGGGCAATGGGATAATCCTAAAATTGATGAGACTCGCAGGAGAGTTGCTGAGGTCGCTATTAAAAACGGCAAGTTTGCAGGAACAGTAGGAGGTCCAGGAAACCTTAAGCAGTTGACGGAGATGGGATATAGGTTTATAAGTGTAGGGGCAGACGTAGTTGGGTTAAGTGAATACTGTAAAAACATAGTTGATTGTTTTGCTGATAATTCAAAGAATTTTGGAGGTAAAGGGTATGGGTATACTAAATAAGTTTTCTTTGGAAGGAAAAGTAGTGTTGATTACCGGCGGTGCTGGCAAATATGGAAGACAAATAGTTAAGGCTATTGCACAAGCTGGAGCTAAAACATATGTAGCTTCGAGAAATTTAGAAAAGTTAGAGGAGGTGGCAGCAGAGGAAAGAAAAGATGGGTATGATGTAACAGCTCTTCAATATGATCAGTCCTCTGAAGAATCTATACTCGCATTGAGAGACGAGATAATGAAGAGAAGTGGCCGTATAGATGTTTTGATAAACAACTCTGTTGCACGTCCTATGAAAGATTGGGAAGATGATGCTGCTAATTTTGCTAAAAGTATGCAGGTTAACGCAACAGGTTTATTTATAATAACTAGGGCATTTGGAGATATAATGGCCAAGCAGGGTTCCGGTTCCATCGTTAATATAGGTTCTATGCAGGGAATGATTGGACCTGATGCTACTTTATATAAGGGCTTGGATATGAATGGTTTTGTACCTGATTATTTTTTCCATAAGGGAGGTATTATAAACTTTAGCAGATTCGTTGCAAGCAATTACGGTCCATATAATGTGAGATGTAATTGCATAAGCCCTGGCGGATTCTATACAAAGGCTACTCCAGATGAGTTTGTAAGAAGATACAGCGATAGGACATTGATTGGAAGGATGGCAAATGAAACAGATTTAATGGGAATTGTTGTATTCTTATCTTCTGATGCATCCCAATACATAACCGGTGCAAATATACCTGTTGATGGCGGATATACTGCAAAATAGAGTAGTTGAGACAAAACTTGTTTCTAGTTGGAATTAGAAAGAAGGAATATTTATGCCTAAATACTATGATATGAGCTTAGAAGAATTGAAGAATTATAGACCAGAGCTTACCAGACAGCCGGATTTCACAGAATTCTGGGAGAATAATTTGCGATTATCAAATAGTCAGCCATTAAATGCCCAATTAAAACATTTTAAATACCCTGTAAAGGGCGTCAGCGTTTATGATGTTTATTATGATGGCTTTGAGAATGGAAGAATACATGGATATTATATTTTACCAGAGAATGGAGAAAAATTACCGGCATTAATACATTTTCATGGTTATGGAGGAAACAGAAAGTATATAAATGAATATCTGAAGTGGGTGCTACAAGGATATGCAGTCTTTACGATCGATGTGAGGGGCCAAGGGGGTCAAAGCATTGATGGTAGTGTTTATGATCAAGGATCTACTATGGGATGGCTGACAAAAGGTATAAGGGATAAGAATATATACTATTATAAATATGTGTACATGGACTGTAAAAGAGCAGTGGATTTTTTGTCTTCAAGGGATGAAATAGATAAAGATAGAATAGGGGTATATGGCAAGAGTCAGGGAGGTGCTCTTGCTATGATAACTGCGGCCTTAGATAAAAGGATAAAGCTTTGTATGCCTAACTATCCTTTTTTATGCAATTTTCAAAGAGCGGTACAAATGTTTGACCAAGGGCCTTATGGAGAGATATTTGAATATTTCAGGCTGTTTGATTGTTCAAATAAAAAACAGCAAATGGTGTATGGTACATTGAGCTATTTTGATGTGATGAATTTTTCAGATATGATAGAATGTCCCGTACTCATGGCAGGGGGATTGGTCGATCTGATTTGCCCACCCTCTACATTTTTTGCTGCATACAACCACTTAAAATGTAAAAAGACGTTCAAATTATATCCGAATTTTGAGCATGAAGAATTATGGGAGCATGAAGAAGAGAGAATAAAGTTTGCAAACAGATTATTTTCAATGGGTTCTGAAAATATTTAACAAAATCTTAAAAAAATGAAATGATGGCAGACTATTATAAAGTATAATATAATAAAATTGATTTATTATAGGAGGACTATAAATGCAAGAAGGTTTTTATACTGCCCTGGGTACACCCCTTGATAAAGAAGGGAACTTAGTAGAATCCAGTCTTAAGAAGCATGTTGTTGATCAGATTGATGCAGGGGCAGCCGGATTACTAGTTATGGGATCTATGGGAATAGAAGCATATATTAAAAGTTCTGAACATCCGAAGGTTGCTAAAGCCGCAGTGGAAGCTGCTGATGGGAGATGCCCTGTACTTATCGGGGTGATGGATAATTCTATTAGTAGAGTAAAGGAAAAAATAGATGGATTAAAGGGGCTAAAAATACAAGGTGTAGTTGCTACTACTCCATTTTATAATGCTGCAACACAGCAGGAAATCTACAACTTTTTTACACAGATAGCAGATTATTCTCCATATCCTCTTTATCTTTACGATCTTCCTGTTGTTACCAAGACCAAGATAAATGCTGATACTGCTGAACGATTGATGACTAATGAGAATATAGAAGGCATCAAGACAGGAGATTTACTTACTGCAAAGATACTTACAAAAAGTCCGCATAAAAGAGATGATTTTTCTGTTATATACAGTGGGCTAGACCTTTTTGATGTTGCATATAATTATGGGATTAAGAGGAACTTAGATGGTATGTTCAGCTGTACTCATCCCATAGCCAATGTCATGTATAAAAAGCTAGATGCAGGGGACATTAAAGGGGCTTCAAAAGAACTGGACAAGATATTAAAGTTGAGAAATAAATTTGTTCAGATTGGTGTGTTCAATGGTTTCTCATATGCTATGAATATATTGGGCTATGAGGGGATCTTTGCACCTGATTATGTTTATGAGTATGATGTAAAAAAGTTTGAACAGGTAAAAGAGTGTATGAAGGAATGTGGATTGCTGTAATAAACGAACATTGTCCTGTGGTCACTAGGGAGAGATTTTTTCTCTCCCCTTTTAAACTTTTTGAAACTCTTGAATCTTTATATCTCTGGTCAATTCCTATCAAATATATTTGATGTGATATCTTTAGTATACTTTTTAGCTTTTATCAAAATAAATACAAAATAAGATGATGGTGTATATACTATGATAATATATCTATTGGGAATGTCATTGCTGAATTCAATTTATTCAGTGACCATTAAAGCAATACAAAAAAATTATATCAAGAACAATTTACATAGTGTTTTTTTTAATTTGATACTTTCTTCTTTTCAAGTATTGCTGTTGCTTATTTTACCCCCATATTATAACTATCAATACAGCAAACAAACTATTGTTTTTGGCATGTTATTCGGTATTCTTTTTCTTGTAGGTTACTTGTTTTTAATAATTGCGTTTTCTAAAGGACCTCTATCTTTGACTAACCTGATTTCTAATTTAAATATGATAGTCCCGATAGTATTGGGGATGTTCGTATGGGGAGAGACTATAAGTCTTAAACAGTTTTTTGGGATAGTTTTGATAATATTTTCAATAATTCTTATAAGCAATACTTCATATAGAGAGCAGGATGTAAAGAAGAAGATAGATTACAGGTGGCTTATTATAGCTATTTGTTCTTCCCTTTTTACTGGCTTGGCTATTACTACTTCCAAACATCATGCGGTAATCAGACCTAACAATCCAAAAGAGTTTTTGATTATATACAATCTATCTACTGCTGCAATTACCGCTGTAATCAGTTCATACTATAAGTTCAATAAAAAAAAGGATTATTCATTTAAAGGTAAATTTTTTCTTTATACATTTCTAGCTGCGGCAATATTAGTTGTGTCCAACAACTTGTATATGAGTGTTGTGGCCAAAATAGAATCAGTCCTCTTTTTTCCTATAATAAAGGCAGGGAATATCATATTTGTTTTATTGGCATCTAATATATTTTTTAAAGAAAAACTTGGGAAATCGGCTCTATTGGGCATAGGGATAGGTGTATTATCGATTTTCTTATTAAGTATATAAATAAAATTTATAACATAGAAGTATTGTGATATAATAATACAAATAAAATATTTGCCTTGGAACACATAAAAATTAGTTTATGCTCAAATTTAAAATAAAAAAGAGGAGGAAAACAAATAATATGGCTACTAAAAATCAACCTGATAAAGCAGATGTCATAAAAAAAGACAGAAAAGTCCTTCTGCTTACCGGAGGTGCCAATGGTCTAGGGAGAGCTACTTGTAGGGAATATGCAAAAGCGGGATATAATGTTGCTTTTACAGATGTGTTGGTGGAGGAAGGTAAAAAAATAGAAGAGGAATTGAACAAGTCAGGGGTGGATGCTAAATTTTATAAAGCTGATGCCACCGATTTTAAAAGGGCTAAGGAAGTAGTGGAAGATGTGTTAAAAACCTTTGGTAGAATAGATGTTCTGGTGAATAATGTGGGAGGGGGAAGAGAAAAAGTAATATATAGGATCACTGAAGAACAATGGGACAGAGTAATAGAATTGACGCTAAAGAGTACATTTAATTATACGCGTGCGGTGGTGGATTATTTTATAGGCCAACAGAGAGGTTCGATAGTAAACATAAGTTCTATAAATGGACTGAGAGGAAGAGAAGGACAACCAGCATATAGTGCGGCCAAGATGGGTGTAGTCGGTTTTACAAAGTGTATAGCTAAAGAGCTGGGGAGATTTAATATAAGTGTAAATGCAGTTGCACCTGGCTATATAGAGACAGATGCACAAATAGAGAATACACCTGAGCTGGTACGTAAATTATGTAGGGAAGAAAGTGCCATAAAGCGTCTTGCAGACCCAGAGGACATCGCTTATCTGGTAGCTTTTTTAGGTTCGGAAAAAGCCAGTCTTATAACTGGTGAAGTAGTAAAAATAGATAGCGGAGCATATATTTAATTTTTAGGGAATAGTATCAAGACTATAAAAATGTATAATTATATATTTATTATTAGATAAAATCTAATTGAAAGAAAGGGGAAATTACATGTACGTCGGCAAAAAGAAAGGTGTGGATATATCAAAGTTCACACTAGGTACAGCACAGCTGGGTTATGATTACGGTGTTGCAAATAAAATAGGAAGATTGAGCAAGGAGCAATCTTTTGATGTATTAAAAACTGCTGTTGATCACGGAGTGATAAGTCTGGATACTGCTCCTTCTTACGGAAATTCTGAGCAAATATTAGGTGAGTTTTTTTCCAATAAGTGCTCAGCTATCAAAGATGCTACAGTTGTTACAAAGATATCCCATGTAGAAGGCGATGGGAATATTGGGTATAGTGACATAGAAAATCAAGTTGCACAGAGCGTGGATAGTTCCCTTAATAGATTAAAGATGGAAAGCATTCCTGTATGTTTAATGCATAATGCAGACTATGTAAAAGCTTTTGATGGAGCTATAACTGAATCCATGCAAAAATTAAAGGCAGAAGGCAAGATAAAAAATATAGGCGTCTCAGTATATACTCCTGAGGATGTTGAATTAGTTTTGAAAATGGGTGTTTTTGATGCTATTCAAATTCCTATAAATATCTTTGACCACAGACTTATAAAAACAGGCTTATTAAACGAGTTAGATAAATCGGGGATGATAGTTTTTTGTAGAAGTGTTTTTTTACAAGGATTATTTGCCATGAACCCGGATGAAGTACCTCCATATCTGGAAATAGCTAAAAAACCTTTAAAAAGATTGGGAGAGCTTGCTCAAAAAGCAGGGTGTACACCCATAGATTTGGCACTTATTTATATAAGAGATTTAAAAGAGATAGATAGTCTGGTTATAGGATGTGAAACACCTGAACAAGTAGAAAACAATGCAAAGCTGTTAAACTCTCCTCCGCTTGAAAAGGATTTGAAAGATGAAATATCGGATGCATTTAAAGACAGTCCGTTAGAACTGATTAATCCTGCCATGTGGGCAAATAAAAGTGGTGGAAGATAATTTAGTATGCATATTAAAATTACAAATAAAGGTATCGTATATTTATATATGGTGCCTTTATCCATTTTTACTATGCTATAAAGATTCAAGGGAATATTAAAAAATTAAATATTAGAAGGTTTTTCAAAAGAAATGTAGAAGTATACAACTAAACTGTTAAGAACACTTTAACAGTTTAAAAAATAAAAAAGGAGCAATAGATAGTGGATTTCAGATATGAAAGACAATCAAAAACCGACAGATTTTACGATTTTTTAAAAGCAGAAATATTGAGCAGCGAGTATAAGTATGGGGATAGGTTTTATTCTATAAGAGAGCTATCAAGGAAACATGGATTGAGCAACGTTACAGTCAGCGCAGTGGTATCCAGTTTGGTTAGAGAAGGTCTTTTATATTCAGAGCATGGAAGGGGAACATTTATCGGGGATTTGAGCAAGTATAAAAACAATGAGAACAAGAATATCGGTGTAGTTTTGTTTGACATCAACAAGGCGTATGACGTAGAGGCAGATATATTGAGAGGGATTCAAAATTCTCTAAAATCAAATTATTATATAGTGCCATACAGCATATTCGATGATGAGATAAAGCTATATACATCGCTAAAAGGTTTGACTGAACTTGAGACAGATGGACTTATAATTTGTCCTCCTACTTCTGGTGAATATGATGTGGGATTGATAAAACAGATTTTGAAGGATACACCTACGGTATTTATTAACAGGCGTATAGATACAGTTAATGGGGGATTTGTATGTCTGGATAATGAGCAGGCAGGGTATATGGCTACAAACCATTTGCTGGAGAGAGGGAGAAAAGATATTCTCTATATTGGGAGCCTGGGCAATAACGTAGGTAAGCAATTATTTGATGGATATAAAAAAGCACTTTCAGAAAAAGGATTTAAAGTATCGGATAAAAGGATACTGGATATTGATAATTATGATGATTTTGATTTTAAATCTATAAAGCAAGCGCTGGATGACATGGTTGATGATATAGGCGCTATTTTTTCAAATGATTATATTATATACAAAATCAATTCCTATTTTTCAATGAGAGGAATAAGGGTTCCTGAAGATATTGCTTTTGTTGGATTCAACAACCTTTTATTTTCAGAGTATATGAATCCTCCGCTGACTACTATAGAATACCCATCCAGATTGATAGGAGAAGCAGCTGCTAAAATGATTATGAATATGATTGAACATGAACACTACAGCAAAGTTGAGAAGATATTCAAACCTAATTTAATAATTAGGAGATCATGTTGACAATGCCCTAATAGGGTTTTACTTGGGACTGATACTATTAAATTTAACTTAAAAATATAAGGGAGGCTATAACATGTTAGAAAATTGGGACTTTAATGAGTATGATCAAAAAATTATTGAGGGGTTAAATGATTTTATACCGGACCAGGTTTTTGATATTCATGCACATCTGGTAAGGGTATCAGATTTAAACTTAGATCACGACAACTTTTACAGCAAAATAGGGGAAGAGATTACATTAGATGTTTGGAAGGAAAATGTGAGCAAATTTACTCAAGGCTCAAACTTGATGGGAGGGCTTTTCTTTCCAATGATATCATCCTGCTGTGACGTGCAAAAATGCAATGATTATTTGATAGAGCAGTTAAAAGGGCAGACAACTAGCAAAGGCCTTATACTGATATCTCCTCATATGACCAGGAAAGAAGCAGAAAAATACTTAGAGGATAGTCAAATAGTAGGATTAAAACCTTATCATCTATTAAGCGATAAAAAACCCACAAATCA